>JBFKOE010000030.1:0-14836 GCA_041629015.1 Gammaproteobacteria bacterium | reverse complement strand
TCGGGCGCCGAGCCGTGCACCGACTCGAAGAGCGACGGGAATGACCGCTCGGGGTTGAGGTTGGCCGAGGGGGCGATGCCGATGGTGCCGGCGCAGGCCGGCCCGAGGTCCGAGAGGATGTCGCCGAAGAGGTTGGAGGCGACCACCACGTCGAACCAGTCGGGGTGGAGCACGAAGTGGGCGGTGAGGATGTCGATGTGGTACTGGTCGGTGCGCACCTCGGGGTAGTCGGCCTGCATGGCCGCGAAGCGCTCGTCCCAGTAGGGCATGGTGTGGATGATGCCGTTCGACTTGGTGGCCGAGGTCAGGTGGCGCTTGGGGCGTACGCGGGCCAGCTCGAAGGCGTAGCGCAGAACCCGGTCGACGCCGCGGCGGGTGAAGACCGACTCCTGCACCACCGTCTCCTGGTCGCTGCCCGCATACAGCCGCCCGCCGATCTCCGAGTACTCGCCCTCGTTGTTCTCGCGCACCACGATGAAGTCGATCTCCTCGGGGCGACGATCGCGCAGCGGAGTGCGCACGCCCTTGAGCAGCCGCACGGGACGCAGGTTGACGTACTGGCGAAACTCGCGTCGCAGCGGGATGAGCAGGCCCCACAGCGAGACGTGATCGGGCACGCCGGGGAAACCGACGGCGCCGAGGTAGATGGCGTCGTGCGCGCGCAGCTGCTCGATGCCGTCCACGGGCATCATGCGCCCGGTCTCGCGGTAGGTCTCGCAGCTCCAGTCGAACTCCTCCCAGCGAAAGCCGATGCCGAAGCGCTCACCCGCGGCCTCGAGCACGCGCTGGCCCTCGGGCATCACCTCGCGGCCGATGCCGTCGCCGGGGATCACCGCGATGCGGTAGTCGCTCATCTCGTCCTCCGTGTCTGCCCGCCGTCGCGGCGGCTGCTCGGACACAGTATGGAACAGGGCGGCGCGCCGAGCCTCGGGCGCTGATCGCCCGGCCCCCGGCTTGCCGCCCGCGCGCGATTCGCTAGTCTAGGGCGCATGTGCGAGCTACTCGGCATGAGCGCCAACGTGCCCACGGACATCTGCTTCAGTTTCAGCGGGCTGATGCGCCGCGGCGGCCAGACCGGCCCGCACGGCGACGGCTGGGGCATCGCCTTCTACGAGGGCTCGGGCTGCCGCGTGTTCCACGACCCGCAGCCCAGCGCGCGCTCGGAGATCGCCCGCCTGGTGCAGCGCTACCCGATCAAGAGCTGCATCGTCATTAGCCACATTCGCCGCGCCAACCGCGGCCAGGTCTGTCTGGAGAACACCCATCCCTTCGTGCGCGAGCTGTGGGGTCGCAACTGGACCTTCGCCCACAACGGCCAGCTTCGGGGCGTCAAGCGCCGGGCGCTGCGCCACTACCGGCCGGTAGGCACCACCGACAGCGAGCACGCCTTCTGCTGGATGCTGGATGCAATCCGCGAGCGCTTTCCCGAGCCGCCCAGGCGCCCGGCCGCGGTGCGGAAGCTGATCGCCGAGCTCGCCGCGGAGCTCGACACCCTGGGGGTGTTCAACATGCTGCTCAGCGACTCGCGCCACCTCTATGCCTATTGCAGCACGCTGCTGTCGTGGATTACCCGGCGCGCGCCCTTCGGCGAGGCGCGGCTGATCGACGCCGACATGACGGTCGATTTCGGCAAGGAAACCACCCCCAAGGACGTGGTGACCGTGATCGCCACCCGCCCCCTCACCGACAACGAGCGCTGGGAAGTAATGAAACCAGGTGAGTTGCAGATCTTTCGCCAGGGACTGCCGGTGTAGGCGTCACGCTCCGGCGATTTCGTCGCATGATTAACAGAAGCATTTCGCTGATCCTCGCTATCGTGGCGCACGGGATCGGTTCGCCGCTCGCGAATGGCGCGGAGCCAGCGCTGCTGCTTGCCGACGAGCTGATGCCGCGTTCATACGTCACCGTCGAGGCAGGCGTCGACGGGGAAGGTTCGGAGGAGGCGAGCGTGGCGCTGGATCTGGCAACGAAGCAGGGTGCGCGTCTCGGGATCTTCATCGGGACCAGCAGTCTCGCCGATGACGACTTGCGCATCGATGCAGACACCTTGCGGATGGGGCTTAAGAGCGATCCGCTGAATGCGTGGGTGTTTGATATCGAATACGAGTGGTGGGGAAACCGCGATGATATCGAGATCGGGGCGTGGCGCGTGGGCGCGAGCTGGCAAGACGGTGACTGGTCCAGCCGCCTGCTGTGGGAGTCGCGGGAGATCCGCCTCTTTACCCGGGGCGTATTCGTTGCCATCCGGCCGTACGTCGATTTTGACAGCGATGCCTGGGAGGTGGCGGTTACCTATCAGGGCTGGGACCGGTGGGCGATGACGGCGAGTCACCGCGCAATCGACTACTCGGTTGACGTCACCAAGCTCGGCACGGCTCGTCTCGCGCCCTATGTCTTCACGGCCACCGCTTTCGGACTGGGGTCAGGGCTGCTTGAGGTGCACAGCAGCCTCCAGGTCACGCGCTACATTGCTTCCGGATCACTGGCATTGATCTGGGATCGCACCGGCTCGGCCGTGGATGGCACCCATTTGTCTTCGCTGACCCTGACCTCGTCGGTTGCGCTGGACAAGGCATGGTCGCTGCTGCTGCAGGTCGGCGGTTACGAATCGGGCGACGGTGACAGCACGGCCTTCGGCAGCGCCGGCTTCAGCTACGCTTGGTGAGAGACGTCGACTCAGGCCGCGGTCGGGTCCACCTTGGTCGCGGTGCTCAGTGCCTCGCGCAGGGTATCGATCTCGCACATCAGCGTGTTGAAGTAGCTTGGTGTCAGTGCCTGCGGGCCGTCGCAAAGCGCTTTGGCCGGTTCCGGGTGCACCTCGACCATGATACCCGTCGCCCCGACCACCAGGGCGGCCTTGGCGATCGGGCCGATGATCTCCCGGCGGCCGGTCGCATGGCTGGGATCGACGATCACCGGCAGGTGGGTGATCTGGCGCAGGTAGGGGACGACGCCGAGGTCCAGGGTGTTGCGCAGCGCGGTCTCGAAGGTGCGGATGCCGCGCTCGCAGAGGATGACCTGGTCGTTGCCTTCGCTGACGATGTACTCCGCCGCGGCCAGGAACTCCTCCAGCGTGGCGCTCATGCCGCGCTTCAGCATCACCGGCCTGTCGGTGCGCCCGACCTCCTTGAGCAGGTCGAAGTTCTGCATGTTGCGGGCGCCAATCTGCAGCAGGTCGGCGGTGGCGGCGACCCGCTCGAGCTGCTCGATGCGCATCACCTCGGTGACGATCGCCAGTCCGGTCTCGGCGCGCGCCTCGGCCAGCAGCTCCAGGCCCGCGTAGCCGAGACCCTGAAAGGTGTGCGGGCCGGTGCGCGGCTTGAAGACACCCCCGCGCAGCACGTGCGCGCCGCCGGCCTTGACCGCGCGCGCGGCGGCGAGCAGCTGGTCGCGGTTCTCCACGGCGCAGGGCCCGGCGATGATCACCGGCGCCTCAGCCCAGCCGAAGCGCGCCTCCGGTCCCACGTTCACCACCGTGTCGGTCGGGTGGAAGTCGCGGCTGACCAGCTTGTAGGGCTTGGAGACGTGGATCAGCTCGAGGATGCTCGGCAGGTCGCGGAACGGCTCCTCGTCGACGTAGCCCTGGTTGCCGAGCACGCCGATCGCCACCCGGTTCTGTCCCGGTATCGGCTGGGGCGTGTAGCCGAGGCTGCGGATGCGCTGATTGACCGCCTCGATGTGCTCGGGCGCGGCGTGATGATCCATCACGATAAGCATGCGTGCTGACCTTCGCTGGGGGTGCTGGCCGTGGGGCGCACATCATACTCGATTCGTGCTTGGGCGCGCGGCTTGCCTAGAATGGCCGCAGCGCGCCCCCTGCGCGCCTGGAGCCGGCCCATGCCCAGACCCCAGACCCCGCTGCTCGCCGCCGACGCCGTCATCGCCCTGGCGGACCGGCCGGGCGCGCCCATCGTGCTGGTGCGCCGCCGCAATCCGCCGCTTGGCTGGGCCCTGCCCGGGGGTTTCGTCGACGTCGGCGAGACGGTCGAGAATGCCGCGGTGCGCGAGGCACGCGAGGAGACCGGACTCGACGTGCGCCTGGAGGCGCTGCTCGGCGTGTACTCGGACCCGCGCCGCGATCCCCGCGGGCACACCGTCAGCGTGGTGTACACGGCCACCGCCGGCGGCGCGCCGCGCGCGGGCGACGACGCGGCCGAGACCGGCGTTTTCGGGCTCGAGGAGCTGCCCGCGGAGCTTGCCTTCGATCACCGTGCGATCCTTGCCGACTACGCGCGGCTGCGCCGCACGGCGGGCGGTCGCGCGGACTGAGTTATGCTATGCGCTGTTTCTCGCGCGACGGCGAAGACGGGTGGCGATGAGCAAGAAGCGCAACGTGTACAAGGTGATTTTCTTCAACCAGGGGAAGGTCTACGAGGTCTACGCCAAGAACGTGGGGCAGTCGGGCATGTACGGCTTCGTGCAGCTCGAGGGTCTGATCTTCGGCGAGAAGTCGGCGGTCCTGGTCGATCCGGGCGAGGAAAAGCTGAAGAGCGAGTTCGCCGGCGTGCGCCGCATCCACGTCCCCATGCATGCCGTGGTGCGCATCGACGAGGTGGAGAAGGAGGGCGTGGCGAAGATCACCGCGGTCTCCGCGCAGAGCGGCAACGTGGCCGCGTTCCCCATGCCGGCGTTTCAACCCGGCGACGACAAGTCCTGAGAGCGCCCCTCGGCGCCCGCGCGACGTGGATTCCCTTGCAGTGAACGGGCGCGCTCGGCTGCGCCCGCTCAGTCGCTCGCGCTGCAGCTGACCGGGTAGGTGAAGCGCAGAGGCCGCGCGGGGAAGTCCCGCCCGGGGTCGAAGCAGGTGACCTTGCCGACCCCGTCGACCCAGAAGCGCTGCGGATTGAGCGGGCCCAGGTCGTAGCTCGGCTCGCTCGTGCTGTAGCGACGCACCTCGAAGTGCAGGTGCGGAAAGCCACCCTGGACACCACTCATGCCCGAGCGGGCGATTCGCTGGCCGCGCTCGACCCGCTCGCCGACCGCGACCTCGCGCTCGCTCAGGTGGAAGTAGCGGGTGCGGATCGGCATGCCGTCGGCGTCGCGCCCGTGATCGATGGTCAGGGTGCGGCCGAACATGACGGACGAGCCCGCGTCGGTCACCGTTCCCGGCGCCGGGGCGATCACCGGATGGCCGCTGGGCACGAACATGTCGATGCCCTCGTGCGGGCCCATCACCTCGCCGCCGATCTCGTACCAAGGCGTGGGCCGGTAGCGCTGGCTGATCGAGGGTGCGTTGGCGGGCAGTTCCACGACCAGCGCCTGCTCCGGCACGTTCGGGTCCGCGTCCACGATCCGGCCGTGGCCGTAGCGCTCGTAGAGGGCCGCGCAGCCGGCCGCCAGCGGCGCGAGCAGGGCGCAGGCAAGCCGCCTTGCCGTCGGGACGTCGCGCCGCTCAGCTCGGGGTCGGATCGCCACCCGCCTTGTCACCGCCGGCCCTATCGGAGCCGAGCATGTGCCCGATGAGCTCGATCGGCAGCGGGAAGACCACCGTGGAGGTGCGCTCGTTGGTCGACATGTCGAGCAGGGTCTGCATGTAGCGCAGGGTCAGGGCCTCGCGCTGGCCCGAGAGCACCCGCGCCGCCTGCAGCAGCTTCTCCGAGGCCTGCAGCTCGCCTTCGGCGTTGATGACCTTGGCGCGCCGCATGCGCTCGGCCTCGGCCTGCTTGGCGATGGCGCGGATCATGCTCTCGTCGAGATCCACGTGCTTGATCTCCACGTTGGCGACCTTGATGCCCCAGGCGTCGGTCTGCTTGTCGAGGATCTGCTGAATGTCGCGGTTGAGCTTGTCGCGCTCGGATAGCATCTCGTCGAGTTCGTGCTGGCCGAGCACCGAGCGCAGGGTCGTCTGGGCGAGCTGGCTGGTGGCGGCATGGAAGTTCTCGACCTGGATGATGGCGCGCTCCGGGTCGAGGACGCGGAAATAGACCACCGCGTTGACCTTCACCGAGACGTTGTCGCGCGAGATCACGTCCTGGGTGGGGACGTCGAGCACGATGGTGCGCAGGTCCACCCGCACCATGGCCTGGATGCCCGGCACCACGATGATGAGGCCTGGCCCCTTGACCTTCCAAAAGCGCCCGAGCAGGAAGATCACCCCGCGCTCGTACTCGCGCAGGATGCGGAAGGAGGCGAACAGGAGCAGTAACAGCAGCCCCACGGCGGCAAGCGTGTAGATCATGGTGGTTCCTCTCCGGCTGGTCGGACCTGGAGCTTCAGCCCCCGGCGCCCGGTGACTAGAATGCGCTCGCCGCGGCGCAGCGGGCGCTCGCTTTCGGCGTCCCAGGCCTCGCTGTGCACCAGGACGCGGCCGCTGCGCTCAAAGTCCTCGAGCGCCTCCCCGCCGCAGCCGACAAGCTGCTCGCGGCCGCTCACCACGGGCCGGCGCCGCGCCCGCAGCGCGAAACCGAGCACGCCGACGAAGAAGGCGAAGCTGGTCGCCGCCACTCCGCCGATCAGCGCCAGCGAGATCTCGAAGCCCTCCGCCCCGGTGTCAAGCAGCATGATCGAGCCGATCACGAAGGCGATCAGCCCGCCGATGCCGAGCGCGCCGAAGCTGGGCATGAAGGCCTCGGCCACCATGAAGGCAATGCCCAGCGCGATCAGCGCCAGCCCCGCGTAGTTGATCGGCAGCACCTGGAAGGCAAACAGCGCGAGCAGCAGGCAGATGGCGCCGGCGACGCCCGGCAGGACGAAGCCCGGGTTGGAGAACTCGAAGAAAAGCCCGTAGATGCCGAGCAGCATCAGGATGTAGGCGACGTTGGGGTTGGTGAGCACCGCCAGCAGCCGGGTGCGCCAATCCGGCTCGATCTCGAGCACGCTCGCCCCGGCGGTGCGCAGCGCGTGCTCGCCGGTGGCGAGCTTGACGCGCCGCCCGTCCACGGCCTGCAGCAGTCCCTCGAGGTCCTCGGCCACCAGGTCGACGACGTTCATGGCGGCGGCCTCGGTTGCCGACAGGCTCTCGGCGCGGCGCACCGCCGCCTCGGCCCAGTCCGCGTTGCGGCCGCGTAGCTCCGCCAGCCCGCGGATGTAGGCTACCGCGTCGTTGACGATCTTGCGCTTCATGCTGTCGCCGGCCGGCACGGGCAGGGCGGGATCCCGGGCCTCGCCGTCCCCGGCGTCCGGTTGCCGCTCGGGATTAGGCTCGGGTCGGGGTTCCGGCGAGCCGGGCGGGCCAGGGGAGCCGGGGGCGCCAATCTGTACCGGGGTCGCGGCCCCGAGATTGGTGGCCGGCGCCATGGCCGCCACGTGGCAGGCATAGAGGATGTAGGTGCCCGCGCTGGCGGCCCGAGCGCCGCCGGGGGCGACGTAGCCGATCACCGGAACCGTGGCCGCCAGGATCCGCTGGATGATGTCGCGCATGGCCGCATCGAGGCCGCCCGGGGTATCGAGGCGCAGCACCACGGCCTCGGCGCCTTCCGCTTCAGCCCGATCGATGCCGCGGATCACGAAGTCGCTGGTGGCCGGCCCGATCGGGCCGCGGACGCTCAGCAGATGGACCGAGGGGTGCGCGGCCGGCCAGGCGGCGAGCGGTATGCACAGCAGGGCTGCGGCAACAAGGGCGCGGGCGATAGTCACTGTCCTGATTCTGGACCACCCGTCCGCGATGCGAAAGGCGGGCCCCGCACGGGCATCGCCGCGCGAGCGCGCCTTGCTCTATCCTTTGCGAGAGGCTTTAAGGCCGCGGCGCGGCCGCTGGCCCAGCCGGACCGGAGGCCCCGATGGCCCGCCCCGCGATTTTCACTACGTGCTTGCTCGCCCTGTTGCTCGCCCTGCCGGCCGGTACCGCCACCGCGGCGCCGGCCGCACCCGCCGCGATCGCTCCCGGCGTGCTGCTCATCGCCAGCCCCGAGCTCTCGGACCCGAACTTCGAGCATACCGTCGTGCTGATCACCCGCCACGACGAGGGCGGGACCATGGGCGTGATCCTCAACCGTCCCACCCGCACCCCGCTGCGCGAGCTGCTGCCCGGGGTGGAGGGCTTGGAGGACTATGCACGCAATGTCAACGTCGGCGGGCCCGTCGCCCGCGGGCAGGTGGTGCTGCTGATCCGCGCCGAAGACCCGCCGCAGGGCGCGGAGCCGGTCTTCGAGGGCGTGTACTTCGGCATTCGGCCCCACACCTTGACCGAGATGCTGGCGCGGCCCGACGCCGAAAGGGCGCTGCGCGCCTACGCGGGCTACGCCGGCTGGGCACCCGGCCAGCTGGCGGCGGAGCTGGAACGCGGCTCCTGGCACCTGTGGCCGGCCGAGGAGGGGCAGGTCTTCGACGCCGATCCGCTGCTGCTGTGGCAGGATCTGCTGCGGCTGGCACGCGGCAAGTGGACGCTGCGCGCGGCTGCCGGCGTCCGCGGATGAGGCACGCCCGCGGCGCGGGCGCTCAGACGAAGATATCCAGCGCGGGGCGCTCGCCCCTGGCGGCCTTTACGGCGCTGCCGAGCGGCGCGGCACGATAGCGCTCGCGCCCGCCGGCCTCGGCTCCCGTGCGCTCGCCCCTGGGCTGGGCCGGCTCGCTCGTGGCCGGCATCCGGGCTCGGGTGGCTACCACCAGTCCCGCCAGCGGCAACGACGAGGCGGCCGCGTGCCCGCCAGCGGCCCGCAGCAGGCGCAGGCGGGTAAGGGCGAGGCGGTCGAGTTCCTGGTCACCCGCCGTGTCGCCGCCGGCGCGGTAGCGCACGGCCGCCGCCCGGTAACGGGCCTCGGGCGCCTCCTCGGGCGAGACCGCGTGGCGCGGCGTATGGCCCGGGTCGCGACGCGGCGGCGCGAAGCGGGCGGGGACCGCGCGCTCCTCGGCATCGTTGCCGTGCTCGCCGATCGCCGAGGGCAGCTGGCGCGCCGGGCTGACGGGGTACACCGGCCCGGTCTCGCGCCCCGTGCCGAACAGGGGAGGGGTCTTGAGATAGCTGTTGAGGGCGTTGCTGTCAGTCGCGATCATGGGCTGGCACCCGGCCGGCTAGCACTCTAGCACCGCGGCGTGCCGCGGTCGCGGGGCCGCGGACGGCCCCGGCCGCCGGGCTCAGGGGTCGAGCAGGCTGGCCAGGGCCTGGTCGGCCCGGCGGATGACCGCGGCGGAGGCCTGCACCTGGTGCAGGTCCGCGGTCAGCTTGACCAGTGCATCGAGGACATCGGGCGCCAGCACGCCCTGCTCGGCGACGTTGGCGCCGGCGATGGTGGCGGCGTCTTTCTGGAGCTCGGCGACGCCGCGCTGGATTCCGAGCACCGCGCTGCCAAGGATGGGATTGATCGCCATGGGCCTTTCCCAAGCCTTCAGGGTTGCGTCCCTGACCCTAGCAGATCGGCGCCCGCCGGGCGCGCACCAGCCGCCCGGCGGCCCTTCACGGGCGACGGGCGGCGCCGGCAGTAGCCCTCAGGCCGCGGCCGCGAGTGCCTGATCGATGTCGGCCAGCAGGTCGTCGATGTGCTCGATGCCGATCGACAGGCGCACGGTATCCTCGGTGACCCCCGCCTTGGCCAGCTCATCGGGCGCCAGCTGGCGGTGCGTGGTCGAGGCCGGGTGGCAGGCCAGCGACTTGCAGTCGCCGATGTTCACCAGCCGCGTCACCAGCTGCAGCGCATCCTGGAAGCGGGCGCCCGCTTCACGGCCTCCCTCGACGCCGAAGGTGAGGATCCCGGAGGCGCGGCCGCCCATGTATTTCTGCACCAGGGCGTGATCGGCGTGCTCGGGCAGCCCGGCGTAATTGGTCCAGGTCACGCGCGGGTGGTCGCGCAGGAACTCGGCGACCGCGAGGGTGTTGGCGCAGATGCGGTCCATGCGCAGCGCCACGGTCTCCACGCCCTGCAGGAACAGGAAGGCGTTGAAGGGGCTGATCGCGGCGCCCATGTTGCGCAGCGGTACCACCCGCGCCCGGCCGATGAAGGCCGCCGGCCCCAGGGCCTCGGTATAGACCACCCCATGGTAGGAGACGTCGGGCTCGTTGAGGCGCCGAAAGCGCTGCTTGTGCTCGGCCCAGGGGAACTTGCCGGAGTCCACGATCACCCCGCCGATGGAGTTGCCGTGGCCGCCGAGGTACTTGGTCAGGGAGTGCACGACGATGTCGGCGCCGTGCTCGATCGGCCGGCACAGGTAGGGGGTGGGCACGGTGTTGTCCACGATCAGCGGAATGCCGTGGCGGTGGGCGATGTCGGCGAGGCGCTCGAAGTCGGTGATGTTGCCGAGCGGGTTGCCCACCGACTCGCAGTAGATCGCCTTGGTGCGCTCGTCGATCAGCGACTCGAAAGCGTCGGGCTCGCGGTAATCGGCGAATCGCACCTCGATGCCCAGCTGCGGCAGGGTATGGGCGAAGAGGTTGTAGGTGCCGCCGTAGAGCGTGGAGGCCGAGACCAGGTTGTCGCCGGACTCGGCGATGGTCTGAATGGCATAGGTGATCGAGGCCTGCCCGGAAGCCAGCGCCAGGCCCGCGATGCCGCCCTCCATCTCGGCGATGCGTTGCTCGAGCACCGCCTGGGTGGGGTTCATGATCCGGGTGTAGATGTTGCCCTGCACCTTGAGGTCGAACAGGTCCGCTCCGTGCTGGGTGTTGTCGAAGGCATAGGAGCTGGTCTGGTAGATCGGGACGGCGACGGCCTTGGTGGTCGGCTCGGGACTGTAGCCCCCGTGGACGGCGATGGTTTCGATTTTCACGACATTCCCCCGCTGGCTGGCGTAGTGAGGCCGCGCCACCCGAATGGGCGGCCGCGGCCGGTGTGCCAGCATACGGAGCCGCCCCGCGGGCGTCCACAGCCCGTCCGCCCCGACCGCCGCGGCGCTCAGCGCGGGCTACCCAACCCGAAATATTCCGCGCGGCAACCGGGTTTCCTATGCTGGGCCGCCCCGGCTATCATCCCCGGTCCGCGACCGCGGGTAGCGCCCCAGGAGACCCATTCATGGAAACCGCTGGCAAGTCCGAGAGCCACGTCACCCTCGACATGACCGGCGCGGTCTGTCCCGGGCCGCTCGCGGCGGCCAAGAAGATGGTCGAGGCGATGGACGACGGTGCGGTGCTGCTGCTGATCTCCGATTGCCCCGGCACCGGTGACGACCTGCGCGCCTGGGCGCGCCACACCCGCAACCACGTGCTGCGCGAGGAGGCGCTCGAGAGCGGGCGCACGGGCTACTACATCCAGAAGGGCGATCCCTGGATCGCCAACGTCGTGCTCGACATGCGCGGGGCGCGCTGCCCGGTGCCCATCATCGAGACCGGGCGGCTGATCGACGCCATGGCGGAGGGCGAGATCCTCAAGCTGATCAGCAACTGCCAGGGCGTGCACAGCGACATCGAGAGCTGGGCCCGCACCACCAGGCACGAGCTGCTCGGCCGGGTTGAAGAGGCGGACGGCGCCTACCAGTTCTTCATTCGCAAGTAGTCCGCCCTCTCCGGGGCTTGGCCCCGGCGAGGCGCGCGGGCATCCAGCGCTCCGGCCCGCCCGCGGCCGGCGCCACTCAGAAGCGGCCATGAGCACCAACAGACGGCGTAGGCGAGGCGCCGGGCGAGCGGAGTCGCCCGCCGAATCGGCGGCGCTCGAGCAGGCGATCACCGGCTGCATGAGCGCCGACCAGCCGCGGCTGCGCCGCTTGGCCGCCGAGCTCGCCAAAGCCGGCGGGGCCGACCGCGCCGCGCGTCTCAAGCGCCTCGAGCGTGCGCTGGCCGAGTCCGGCGAGCGCCGCCGGCAGCGCGCCGCGCGGGTGCCCGCGATCGAATTCCCCGCGGCCCTGCCGATCAGCGCCGCGTGCGCGGAGATCTCCGCGGCCCTGGCCGAGCACCCGGTGATCGTGGTGTGCGGCGAGACCGGCTCGGGCAAGACCACGCAGCTGCCCAAGATCTGCCTCGCGGCGGGGCGCGGGGTCGGCGGCCAGATCGGGCACACCCAGCCGCGCAGGATCGCGGCGCGCAGCGTGGCGACCCGGATCGCCGAGGAGCTGGGCGGCGTGCCGGGCGAGGCGGTGGGTTTCAAGATCCGCTTCAGCGACCGCACCCGGCCCGAGGGCCTGGTGAAGGTCATGACCGACGGCATCCTGCTGGCCGAGACCCAGGGTGATCCGGAGCTGCGCGCCTACGACACCCTGATCATCGACGAAGCCCACGAGCGCAGCCTGAACATCGACTTCCTGCTCGGCTACCTGAAGCGTCTGCTGCCGCGGCGCCCGGATCTCAAGCTCGTCATCACCTCCGCCACCATCGATCCGGAGCGCTTCGCCCGCCACTTCGACGGCGCGCCGGTAATCGAGGTCTCGGGCCGTGGCTACCCGGTCGAGGTGCGCTATCGGGCGCTGGCCGGCGAGGACGAGGACGAGCAGGACCGCGATCGCGAGCAGGCGATCCTGGAGGCCATCGACGAGCTGAGCGGCATCGATCGCCGCGGCGACGTGCTGGTGTTCCTGCCCGGGGAGCGGGAGATCCGCGAGACCGCCGAGTCCCTGCGCAAGCACCACCCGGCGGGCAGCGAGATCCTGCCGCTCTACGCGCGGCTCTCGGCTGCCGAGCAGCAGCGGGTCTTCCAGCCGCACCGGCGCCAGCGCATCGTGCTGGCGACCAACGTGGCCGAGACCTCGCTGACCGTCCCGGGGATCCGCTTCGTCGTCGACCCGGGCGAGGCGCGGATTCGGCGCTACAGCCACCGGACCAAGGTCCAGCGCCTGCACGTGGAGAGAATCTCGCAGGCCTCGGCCGAGCAGCGCTCGGGCCGCTGCGGCCGAACCAGCGCCGGGGTCTGCATTCGGCTGTATTCCGAGGAGGACTTCGCGCGGCGGCCGCGCTTCACCGAGCCCGAGATCCTACGCAGCAACCTGGCCGGCGTGATCTTGCAGATGAAGCACCTGGGGCTGGGTGCCATCGAGGACTTTCCCTTCCTCGAGCCGCCGGACCCGCGCTACGTGCGTGACGGCCTGCGGCTGCTCGAGGAGCTCGGCGCGCTCGATGTCGACGGGGCCTTGACCGAGGTCGGGCTCGCCCTGGCCCGACTGCCGGTCGATCCGCGGATCGGGCGCATGCTGCTCGAGGCCTCGCGCCGCGGTGCCTTGACCGAGGTGCTGGTGATCGCGGCCGGCCTCTCGGTGAGAGACCCGCGCGAGCGCCCGGCCGATGCCCGGCAGCAGGCCGACGAGGCCCATGCGGACTACCTCGACGAGCGCTCCGACTTTCGCGGTCTGCTCAACCTGTGGCGCTTTTTTGAGGAGCGCCGCGCCCGTCTGTCGCAGAACCAGCTGCGCAAGCTCTGCCGCCAGCGCTTCCTGTCCTACGTGCGCATGCGCGAGTGGCGCGAGATCCACCAGCAGCTGCACCACCTGGCCACGGATCTG
Organism: Gammaproteobacteria bacterium; assembly: GCA_041629015.1. GTDB lineage: Bacteria > Pseudomonadota > Gammaproteobacteria > QQUJ01 > QQUJ01 > JBFKOE01. Next base: position 1,543 of record JBFKOE010000030.1, on the reverse strand, counting down.
GGCATGAAGCCGAACCGCTCCGCGGCCGGCTACGCGGAGATCCACCAGTCGATCCTCGCCGGGCTGCTCGGCAACATCGGTTTTCGCGACGAGCGTGACAGCTACCAGGGCGCGCGCGGTAACCGGCTGTGGCTGTGGCCGGGTTCGACCAACCACGGCAAGCCGCCGAAGTGGATCATGGCCGCCGAGCTGGTCGACACCAGCCGACTTTTCGCGCGCATGAGCGCGAGCATCGAGCCCGCCTGGGTAGAGGATCTGGCCGGCGGGCTGGTCAAGCGCCGCTACTTCGACCCGCACTGGCGAAAGCGCCCGGCGCGGGTCGGAGGCTACGAGCAGGTCACGCTCTACGGCCTGACTCTGGCGGCGCGGCGCGGCATCGACTACGGGCGTGTCGATCCCGCCGCGGCGCGCGAGATCTTCATCCGCCACGCCCTGGTGCGGGGCGAGTACGCCAGCCGTGCCCCGTTCTTCGTGCGCAACCGGGCGCTGCTCGCAGAGGTCGAGGAGCTCGAGCACCGGCTGCGGCGCCGTGATCTGCTGGCCGACGAGCAGGCCCTGTTCGAGTTCTACGAGCGGCGAGTGCCCGAACACGTGCACAGCGGGGCCAGTTTCGAGCGCTGGCGCAGGGAGGCCGAGCGCGGCGACCCCGAGCTGCTCGTTCTCAGCCGCGAGGAGCTGCTGCGTGCGCGGCCGGGCAACCTCGGGGAGGCCTTTCCGGACCAGCTTCAAGTCGGTGCGCTGACCCTGCCGCTGCAGTATCGTTTCGACCCGGCCCACGAGGCCGACGGGGTCACGGTCACGGTCCCGGCGGCGGCGCTGGCGCAGCTCGACGCCGAGGCCCTGGAGTGGCTGGTGCCCGGGCTGTTGCGCGAGAAGCTCATCGCCCTGATCAAGTCACTGCCCAAGGCGCTGCGCCGCCACTTCGTGCCGGCGCCCGAGTTCGCCGACGCCTGCCTGGCCGCCTGGGGCGGCCGCAAGGGCTCCCTGCACGAGGCCCTCGGTGCCGAGCTGCGGCGCATGACCGGGGTGACGGTGCCCCGCGAGACCTGGCGGGCGGAGGCCCTGCCGGCGCATCTGGTGATGGGCGTGCGCGTGATCGGCGCGGGTGGGGAGGAGATCGCGCGCGGCCGCGATCTTGCCGAGCTGCGGCGCACCGTCGACGCCGAGCCGCTCGCGGCCCTGGCGCCCGCGGCGGGCGGCGGCTGGCAGCGCGAGCGGATCGAGCGCTGGGACTTCGGCGACCTGCCGGACTGCTTGGAGCTCGAGCAGCACGGTCTGAAGCTGCGCGGCTTCCCGGCCCTGGTCGCGCTCGAGGACGGGGTCGCGCTACAGACCCTGGATTCCGCGGCCCGGGCGCGCGTGGCGCATCGGGGCGGCGTGCGGGCCTTGATTCGACGCACCCTGGCCGCGCAGGTGAAGTACCTGCGGCGGAATCTGCCCGATCTCGAGCGTATGGCGCTGCACTTTGCGGCCGTCGGTTCCGCGCGGGATCTGGAGCGCGACCTGGTCGAGGCGATCATCGACCGCGCCTTCCTCGGCGAGG
>JBFKOE010000029.1:0-14904 GCA_041629015.1 Gammaproteobacteria bacterium | reverse complement strand
TCACCGCCGCCTGCTTCCTGGCGCGCTTCACCAAGAAGTACCACTGGGCGCACCTCGACATCGCCGGCACCGCCTGGCGGAGCGGCGAGCGCAAGGGCGCGACCGGGCGCCCGGTGCCGTTGTTGACGCAGTATCTGTTGGATCGGGTGAAATAACTACAGCGCCGAACTGCGAGCGGCGAGTATCGAGAAAGACGGGGCGCACTGAGCTCGAAACTCGGAACTCGCTGCTCACCGCTGCCCTGCAATGACCAAAATCGACTTCTACAACCTGCCCGAGGATGGCAGCGACAAGCGCCTGCCGTTCAGCTGCCGCCTGGTGGAGAAGATCCACGCGCTCGGCCACCGGGTGTTCGTCCACGCCGCCTCGCGCGAGCAGGCCGAGGACATCGACCGCATGCTGTGGACCCGGAACCAGGAGAGCTTCGTGCCCCACGCCCTCTGCGGCAGCGATCTGGCCGACCGCTCGCCGGTCCTCATCGGTCACGACGCCGATCCTCCGGAACCCTGCGACGTGCTGGTCAACCTGACGCTCGAGGTGCCGGTCTTCTTCAGCCGCTTCCAGAGGGTCGCGGAGATCGTCGACGGCGACGCCGCGGCAAGGGAGCGCTCGCGCGCGAACTACCGCTTCTACAAGGAACGCGGCTACCCCCTGGACGTTCACCGCGTCTAGCGCGCGGCAGCGGCCGTGCTTCACCTGCCCAACGCGGGCCGACCGGCGCCCGACGGTCGCGCCCAAGGCAGGTATAATCCCTTCCCTCACGCGGGTCCGCGGACCCCGGCAACCGGCCCAGCGGCCAGCAGACGAAGCCTCATCGCCGAGCATGGACAAGACCTACGACCCGCACGCCATCGAGCAGCGCTGGTACGAGACCTGGGAGAAGCAGGGCCACTTCGCCCCGGCCGGGACCGGGCCGGCCTACTGCATCATGATCCCGCCGCCCAACGTCACCGGCAGCCTGCACATGGGTCACGCCTTCCAGGACACCATCATGGATGCCCTGGTGCGCTATCACCGCATGAAGGGCGACAAGACCCTGTGGCAGGCGGGGACCGACCACGCGGGCATCGCGACCCAGATGGTGGTCGAGCGCATGCTGAACGCCGAGGGCAAGACCCGCCACGATCTCGGGCGCGAGCGCTTCATCGAGCGCGTCTGGGAGTGGAAGGCGCACTCGGGCGGCACCATCACCCGCCAGCTGCGGCACATGGGCGCATCGCTCGACTGGTCGCGCGAGCGCTTCACCATGGACGAGGGACTCTCGGCCGCGGTGCAGGAGGTGTTCGTGCGGCTGCACGAGGAGGGGCTGATCTACCGCGGGCAGCGCCTGGTGAACTGGGACCCGGTACTGCTCACCGCGGTCTCGGACCTGGAGGTGGAAAACCACGAGGAGACCGGTCACCTCTGGCACATGCGCTATCCACGCAGCGACGGCAAGGGCCACGTCGTGGTGGCCACCACCCGTCCCGAGACCATGCTCGGCGACACCGCGGTCGCCGTGCACCCCGAGGACGAGCGCTATCGCGAGCTGATCGGCCAGACGGTCGAGCTGCCGCTCACCGGGCGCACCATCCCGGTGATCGCCGACGACTATGTGGACCCAGAGTTCGGCACCGGCTGCGTGAAGATCACGCCGGCGCACGATTTCAACGACTACGCGGTCGGCCAGCGCCACGAGCTCCCGCTGCTTAACATCTTCACGCCCGACGCGCGCATCAACGAGAACGGGCCAGAGGCCTACCGTGGCCTGGATCGCTACGCGGCACGCGAGCGCATCGTCGCGGATCTCGAGTCCCAGGGCCTGCTCGAGAAGATCGATCCGCACAAGCTCATGGTCCCGCGTGGCGACCGCACCCATCAGGTGGTCGAGCCCTACCTGACGGACCAGTGGTTCGTGCGCGCCAAGCCGCTGGCCGAGGAGGCGATCAAGGTGGTCGAGGACGGGCGCATCCGTTTCGTCCCCGACAACTGGGCCAAGACCTATTTCCAGTGGATGCACAACATCGAGGACTGGTGCATCTCGCGCCAGATCTGGTGGGGACACCGCATCCCGGCCTGGTACGACGAGGAGGGCAAGGTCTACGTGGCGCGCAGCGAGGCCGAGGCGCGCGCCGCGAACGGCTTGCCGGCGGATCTCGCGCTGCGCCAGGACGAGGACGTGCTCGACACCTGGTTCAGCTCGGCACTGTGGCCGTTCTCCACGCTTGGCTGGCCCGAACCCACGGCGGAGCTCAAGACCTTCTACCCGACCAGCGTGCTGGTCACTGGCTTCGACATCATCTTCTTCTGGGTCGCGCGCATGATCATGATGGGCTGCAAGTTCATGGGTGACGTGCCGTTTCACGAGGTCTACATCCACGGCCTGGTGCGCGATGCGCACGGGCAGAAGATGTCGAAGTCCAAGGGCAACATCCTCGACCCGCTGGACCTGATCAACGGCATCGACCTGGAGCAGCTGCTCGAGAAGCGCACCAGCGGGCTGATGCAGCCGCAGATGAAGGCCCGCATCGAGAAACTCACCCGCAAGGAGTTCCCCGACGGCATACCCGCATTCGGCACCGACGCGCTGCGCTTCACCTTTGCCGCGCTCGCCACCACCGGGCGGGACATCAATTTCGACCTCGGCCGAGTTGAAGGTTACCGCAACTTCTGCAACAAGCTCTGGAACGCGGCGCGCTACGTGCTGATGAACACCGAGGGCCAGGATTGCGGCACAGGTGCGGACGCCGAGGAACTGGAGTTCAGCGTGGCTGACCGCTGGATCGCATCGCGGCTGCAGCGCACCGAGCAGGCGGTCGCCGCGGCGATCGAAAGCTACCGGCTCGACCTAGCCGCGCAGGCGATCTACGAGTTCACTTGGAACGAGTACTGCGACTGGTACCTGGAGCTCTCGAAGCCGGTGCTGAGCGACGACTCGAGTACCGCAGCACAGCTGCGCGGCACGCGCCGCACCCTGGTCGGCGTACTCGAGGCGCTGCTGCGCCTCGCCCACCCGATGATGCCCTTCATCACCGAGGAGATCTGGCAGCGCGTCGCACCGCTGGCGGGCAAGAGCGGGCAGACCATCATGCTGCAGCCCTTCCCGCGACCGCAGGCCGAGAAGGTCGACCCGGATGCGGAGGCCGAGATGCGCTGGGTGATGGACTTCATCCTGGGCGTGCGCCGCATTCGCGGCGAGATGAACATCGCCCCCGGCCGCCCGCTGGAGGCCCTGCTGGAGAACGCGTCGGCGGACGATCTCGAGCGCGCGCGCAGGTTCGAGCCGTGGCTGCGGTTTCTGGCGCGCACGCCCTCGATCGCACCGGTCAACGGCGAGGCGCCGGAGTCGGCGATCGCGCTGGTCGGCGAGATGCGGGTGTTGATTCCGATGGCGGGGCTGATCGACAAGCAGGCCGAGCTCGCGCGGCTCGACAAGGAGCTCGGCCGCCTGCGCAAGGAGCTCGAGCGCGGCGAGGCCAAGCTGACCAACGCCAACTTCGTCGAGCGCGCGCCGGCCGATGTCGTCGAGAAGGAACGCGCGAGGGTTGCGGAGATGCGCTCCTCGCTCGGCAATCTGGAGTCGCAGCGCGGCAAGATCGCCGCGTTGTAGAGGACGGAAATCACGCAAAGACGCTAAGCTCGCAAAGAGAATGCGGATTTGGGTGAGTCCACTTCGCGCCTTGGCGTGAGAATTCTACAAGGAGTGCCCGGCAATGCCGTTCGAAGAGATCCTCAAGCTCGTCGACTTCGCCAAGGGCGGCGGCCTGGTCACCGCGATCGCGCAGGACGCCGCCTCGGGGGAGATCCTGATGGTGGCGAACATGAACGAGGAGTCGCTGCGCAAGACCCTTGCCTGCGGCGAGGCGGTGTACTGGAGCCGCTCGCGCGCGAAGCTCTGGCACAAGGGCGAGGAGAGCGGCAACGTGCAGCGCGTCAAGGAGCTGCTGATCGACTGCGACGGCGACGCGGTATTGATGAAGGTCGAGCAGATTGGCGGCGCAGCCTGCCACACCGGGAAGCGAAGCTGCTTCTTTCGCAAGGTCGGTGGCGGCGCAGTGGAAGAAGTAGGCGTGCAGGTCTTCGATCCGAAGGACGTGTACGGGAAATCGGGTTGAGCTGTTAGCTCACGCATAGGCGCAAAGAGCAAAGAGCACAGGAATCATACTCGCGTTTTCATCGCGGACTCAGCGTCTGTGCGCCGGTGCGCGCGACGAGGAAAATTGCCAACGGCGGCTTCGCGTCTTGGCGCGATAAGGCAGAAAGTAGAAGGTAGCCAATCATGTCACGAGCCATGGAAACCCTGCGCCTCGGCATTCCCAAGGGCAGCCTGCAGGACACCACCCAGAAACTCTTCGCGCTGGCCGGCTACAACCTCAACATATCGGGCCGCTCGTATTACCCGTCGATCGACGACCCCGAGATCGAGTGCATCCTCATTCGGCCCCAGGAGATGGCCCGCTACGTCGAGCAGGGCGTGCTCGACTGCGCGATCACGGGCCGCGACTGGGTCCTGGAGACCGGCGCCGAGGTGCTCGAGCTGGCGGACCTGCGCGCTCCCTGGCCCAACTACGGGGTCGTGCGCTGGGTCATGGCGGCGAAAGAGGACTCGCCCTTCCACCACGTCCGCGACCTGGAGGGCAAGCGCATCGCCACCGAGGCGGTCGGAATGACCGAGCGCTTTCTGGCCGAGCACGGCGTCAAAGCGCACGTCGAATTCTCCTGGGGGGCGACCGAGGTCAAGCCCCCGGTGCTGGCGGACGCCATCGTCGACGTGACCGAGACCGGCTCCAGCCTGCGCGCCAACCAGCTGCGCGTGCTGCACGTGGTGCTGGAGAGCACGCCCCGCTTCATCGCCAACCGCGCCTGCATGGACGTGGAATGGAATCGCGACAAGATCGAGCGCCTGCTGATGCTGCTCAAGGGCGCGATCGCCGCCGCCACCCGGGTGATGCTCGCCATGAACGTGCCGCGCAGCGCGCTCGCCCAGGTCATTGAGATCCTGCCCTCGCTCGGCACGCCGACCATCTCCACGCTCGCCGACGAGAATTGGGTCGACATCAGCGCGGTGGTCGAGGAGAGCCTGGTTCGTGATCTCATTCCGCGGCTCTCTGCCGCTGGCGCACGCGGCATCATCGAGCTGCCGCTGAACAAGATCATCGACTGAGCGCGACCACTCCAGCCTACCGCCATGGCGACGCGATACCTGGATGAGCTGCGCGTCGGCGAGCGCTTCGTGACCGGCGGCGTAACCGTCACCCAGGAGGCGATCACCGACTTCGCGCTGCGCTTCGATCCGCAGCCCTTCCACCTCGATGCCGAGGCGGCCGCCGCCTCGCCATACGGCGGCCTGATCGCCAGCGGCTTTCACAGCGTGGCGCTGTGCTTTCGGCTCTTCATCCAGTCCGGCGTGCTGGCCGACTCGAGCATGGGCTCGCCGGGCATCGACGAGCTGCGCTGGCTGGCGCCGGTGAGACCCGGCGACACCCTGCGCACCGAGGTCGAGGTGCTGGAGCTGCATCCCTCCTCGAGCAAGCCCGACCGCGGCATCGCCCGCCTGCGCTACACCGGTCTGAACCAGCGCGAGGAGCCGGTGCTCGGCTTCGTCGTCAATCACCTGCTGCGCCGCGCCGCCGGCTGAACCCCCGCGCGCCCGCCGGCGCGGATTGGTGGGATTCCACCGATCGACCTACAATGGCCCGGCGCCGAGACCGCACCCAGGAACCGAGACCACCAGCGCGATGCCGCTCGCGACTCTGCCACCCGGCACCATGAACGCGGCCGACGAGATCGTCGGCCCCGCCCTGCGCGCCGGCCTCGCAGATCAGCCGGCGGTCATCGACGGCGCCGGTGCCTGCAGCTACGGCGATCTCGACGCGCACATCAACCGCCATGGCCACGCCCTGCGGCGGGCCGGCGTGCGGCCCGAGGAGCGGGTGGCGTTCCTGATGGACGACTGCATTGATCTGATGGCCGCCTACCTAGGCGCCATCCGCATCGGGGCGGTTGCAGTCGCGTGCAGCCTGCGGGCCTCGGCCGAGGACCTGCTGCACATGCTCGAGGACAGCCGCTGCCGCTGCCTGTACGTCGATGCCGAGTTCCTCGACCTGTACCGGGGCATCGCCGCCCGCCTCGCCCACCCGCCGCGCCTGATCGTCAACGGCGCGGGTGTCGCCGATGCGCAGGGGGTCGAGGAGTTTCTCGAGGGCGCGCCCTCGGAGCCCGCCACGGTGGCGATGTCCCCTGACGACATGGCCTTCTGGGTCTACACCTCGGGCACCACCGGAAGACCGAAGGCGGCCGTGCATCTGCATCACGACGTGCTGATCGCGGAGCGGCACCTGTGCGAGAACCTCGGCCTGCGGCCGGGCGACCGCCTGCTCTGCACCTCGAAGATCTTCTTCGCTTACGCGCTCGGCCACGCGCTGCTGGCCGGGCTTCGCGCCTGCGCGACCGTGATCCTGTACCGCGGCTGGCCGGACCCCGAGCACGTCGCCGCCCTGGTCGAGCGCGAGCGCCCGGCCTACCTGTTCAGCGTGCCGACCTTCTACCGCAACCTGCTGCGCACGGGGGCGGCGCGGGGCGCGGGATTTCGCGCCGTGCGCATCTACGTCTCGGCTGGCGAGAAGCTGCCCGAGGCGCTGTTTCACGAGTGGCGCGAGGCGACCGGCAAGCCCATCCTCGAGGGCATCGGCACCACCGAGACGCTGTTCCAGTTCATCGTCAACACGCCGAGCGAGTTCCGCCCCGGGCGCAGCGGCAAGGCGGTGCCCTGGGCGGAGGTGGAGCTGCGCGACGGCGACGGTCACCCGGTCACCGCGCCGGACGAGCCCGGAGTGCTGTGGCTGCACATGGACTCGGTCTGCGACCGCTACTGGAATCGCCAGGAGCAGTCGCGCGCGACCTTCCACGGCCCCTGGTACCGGACCGGCGACATGTGCTCGCGCGACGCCGAGGGCTGGTTTACGCATCACGGGCGCGCCGACCACATGCTCAAGATCTCGGGCCAGTGGGTCAGCCCGACGGAGATCGAGGAGTGCGCCCAGGAGCTGGCGGAGGTCGCCGAAGCCGCGGTGGTCGGGATGCCCAACGCCGACGGCCTGGTGCGCATGACGCTGTTCGTCGTGCCCGCGCGCGAGGACGCCGCTCCCGACGGGCTCGCCGAGGGCGTGCGCGCGCACCTGCTGGCCCGGCTTTCGGTTTACAAGTGCCCGCGCGACGTGCGCCTGCTGCGCGAGCTGCCGCGCACGCCGACCGGCAAGCTGCAGAGGTTCAAGCTCTGCGCGATGCTCGAGGCCGAGCGCGGCCGCGGCTGAGCGCGGCTGGGCGCGGCGCGCTCAGGGCAGCTCGCCGGAGGGGTTAGGCGCGGGGCCGGTGAAGGCGTCGAACCACGGCCCGAGCTTTTCCGCGGCGTCCTCCCAGTCCTCCATGCGCTCGCTGCCGCGGTACATGGCAAAGGGTCGCAGCCTGGCCTCGAAGTAATCGATCATCTCGCGCGGCCGGAACTTGGTCGCGTCGTAGCGATTCCAGTGCACCAGCTGCTCCAGGGGCCGGCGATAGCGCAAGGCCGCGTCCGCCCGCGGGTAGCCGATGGGAATCGTGGCCGCGGCCTGCATGAATCGCGGGTAGCCGAGCAGCTCGGCGAGCTCGGCGTTGGTCTGCTCCTCACCGCCGCCCGACAGCCAGGCCGAGGTGAGACCCACCGCGGTCACGGCGAGCTGCAGGTTCTGCACCACCGCGCCCAGCGATGCCATGTAGATGCGCTCGTTGTTGGCGGCGTATTGCTCGCGATACTCGTCGCTGGTTCCCTGCGGGAAACAGGCCTTCCAGCGCGGGTCGCCCACGACGACCAGGATGGCCACCGCGTCCTCGAGGTAGGTCTTCATGACCGCCGGGAAGCCCTTGGCGTGCTCGACAAGGCGCCTGGCCTGGCGCAGGAAGACCTCGAACACGCGCGAGCGTATCGCCGGGTCGTGGACGACGATGAGGTCCCAGCACTGCGTGTTGGCGCCCGTCGGCGCCCAGCGGCCGGCCTCGGCGATCCGCAGCAGCAGCTCACGCCTGACCTCGCGGCCGGGCTCGAACTTGCGCACGCTGCGCCGGCGGCGCACCACGTTCATGAACGCCGGGTAGTCGAACTCCTGGGCATCGCTCACTCTCGATCCTCCCGTCTCGGCCTCGCCGCTCAACCCTGGCCGCCGACCTCCACCACCACCGCCATGGCGGAATCCCCGGCCGCGCATCCCTGGAACAGCCCGCGCCCGCCGCCGCGCAGCACCAGCTCCTCGATCAACTCGATCACCACGCGCATTCCGGTCGGCGCCTGCGGATGCCCCCAGATCAGCGAGCAGCCGTAGTTGTTCATGCGCATGCGGTCCACGCCCGTCTCGCGCGCGAACAGGATGTCGTTGACCGCGAATGGGTTGTGCGATTTGAACGCATCGATGTCCTCGATCCCCAGCCCCGCCACCGCCAGCGCGCGGCGGGCGGCCGGGACGGTCGCCTCGGGCATGTAGGCCAGCTCGGTGCGGGCCATGCCGAAACCGAGCAGGCGAATGCGCACCCCGGGGTCACGGCTGAGCTCGCGGGCGCGCCCCGGCGCTGCGAGGATGAGCGCGCAGTTCCCGTCGGCCGGGTGCGTCTGGCCGCCGTAGGTCACGCTGCCGCCGGCGAGCACCGGCTGCAGGCGCGCAAGGCCCTCGGCGCTGGAGAGCGTGACCCCCTCGTCGCCATCGAGCTGGCCGGCCTGCCGGCGGAAATTGGGGCTCGGGACCTCGAAGGGCAGGGTCATGAAGCGGCGCAGGAAGGCCGAGTCCTCGGCGAGCGCCTGCGCGTACTGCTCGCAGCGGCGGAGCACCAGCTCGTGCTGCTCGGCGGTGGCGATCCCGTGCCTGGCCGCGACGTTCTCGGCGGTCTGGATCATCGCGTGCGGTCCGAGCGGATCGCAGGAGAAGTTGTCCAGCACCCAGTTCTCGTGCGCGCCCGTGCCGCCGGGACCGTGGGGGTCCGGGTAGTAGAGGTGCGGCCCGTTGGAGGTGCGGTCGCAAGTGACCGTGAGCGCCACCTCGGCCATTCCCGCCTCGATCTCCTGGGCACCCGCCAGCAGGCAGCGGGCGCCGGTCGCACAGGCCTGCGCGATGGTGGGCCCGGCCACCGCGCCGGCGCCGATCATGCCGGCGAGCCAGGGTAGGCCGTAGAAGGAATGGTGCTGCGGCACGCTGGTGCCGAGCACACCGTAGTCGAACACCGACGGCGGAATGTCACGGCGCGCCAGCTCGGCGCGCGTCACATGGGCCGCGAACTCGACGCTGTTGAGCCGGGCGAAACTGCCCTGCCAGCGGGCGAACGGCGTGCTCCAGTAGGCGCCGTAGGGGATCTCGGCCTTGAATGCCGTCAAATCGCTTCCTCCTCGTGCGCCTTGCCCGCCCCTCCCGCTACCCGCACCGCGCTCAGCGCATCAGCGAGGGCAGATAGAGCGAGATCGCGGGCAGGAACACCAGCAGCAGCAGGCGCACGATGTCCACGCACCAGAACGGCGTCACGCCGCGAAAGACCGTACCCATGCCGACCTCGGGCAACACCGTTCGCAGCACGAAGACGTTCAGGCCCACGGGTGGCGTGATCAGACTGATCTCGGTCACCACGACCACGACGATGCCGAACCAGATCAGCAGCAGCTCCGGGTCGATGAAATCACCGAAGTCGAGTCCCAGCAGCAGGGGATAGAAGACCGGGACGGTGAGCAGGATCATCGACAGGCTCTCGAGCACGCAGCCCAGCACCACGTAGACGACCACCACCAGCAACACGACCGTCAGCGGCGAGACGTGCAGCGCGGTGACCCACTCCACCAGCTCGGTGGGCAGCGCGGTGACATTGATGAAGTTGGAAAACATCAGCGCGCCGATCAGCACGAAAAAGATCATGCTGGTGGTGCGCACGCTCTCGATCAGGATGTCGATGACGACCCTGGTCGTGAGCCTGCGGCGCAGCAGCGCGAAGAAGAAGCTGCCCGAGGCGCCGATCCCCGCCGCCTCGGTGGGCGTAAAGACCCCGCCGTAGATTCCGCCGATGACCAGGACGAAGAGAAACACCACGCCCCACACTCCGCGCAGCGCCCGCCAGCGCTCGCCCCACTCCATGCGCTCGCCCGGCGGACCCGCCGCCGGGTTGATGCGCACCGTGATCATCACCGCCGCCAGGTACAGCGCGACGCCGAGCAGACCCGGGACAACTCCGGCGATGAAGAGCTTGCCGATGTCGGACTCGGTGAGGATGCCGTAGATCACCAGGATGACGCTGGGCGGGATCAGGATTCCCAGCGTCCCGCCCGCGGCGATGCTGCCGGTCGCCAGCGCATCCGAGTAGCCGTAGCGACGCATCGGCGGGTAGGCGACCTTGGACATGGTGGCCGCCGTGGCGAGGCTTGAGCCGCAGACCGCGCTGAAACCGCCGCAGGCGACCACGGTGGCCATCGCCAGGCCGCCACGCCGATGGCCGAGAAAGGCGTTGGAGGCGTGATAGAGCTCGTCGGAAAGCCCGGCGCGGGAGACGAAGTTGCCCATCAGGATGAACAGCGGCACCACCGAGAGCCCGTAGGAGAGCCCGGTCTCGTAGGTGACGGTGGTGATCATCGCCAGCGCCGGCGACCAGCCGATGAGCAAGCCGTATCCCAGGTAGCCGACCAGGCCCATGGCGAAGGCGATGGGCACGCGCAGGACGATCAGTCCCAGCATGCCGAGGAAGGCGAAGAGGGCTTCGAGCATTCAGTACTTGTCGCTGTGGGCCTGCTCGTGGCCGGAGAGCGACCACCAGGCCATGACCGCGAGCACCACGCCGGTCAGCGCCAGCATCACGCTCATGAAGTAGATCATCGGCGCGATCGGAATGTTGAGCATGGCGGTGGTGTCGCCGTAACCGCTCGACTCCGCGGCCTTGCCCCACATGCTGACGCTGAGCACGAACAGGGCCGCCGCGCTCAGCGCAGAGATCACGCCGTCGCGAAGGTGACGTACGGTGTTGGGGATGAAGGTATCGAACAGATCCACGGTGATCTGCTCGCCGTAGATCGTCACCAGGGGCAGCGCGGCGAAGATCAGCGTCGCCAGCATCAGCTCGGTGATCTCGAACGCCCCGGGGACGGGGGCATTGAAGAAGTAGCGCCCGACGACGTCGACGAAGGTCAGCGCCATCATGGCGAACAGCAGCAGGGCGGCGAAACCGCCCAGCAGCCAGTAGAGCGCCTTGCTCAACCGGCCGCCGGGCGGGCTCTTGATTTCCTCCGTAGGGCTGCTCGGCCCCGGGCTCACCGGCCGGCTTCGAGCCTGGCGATCTCCTCGCGCAACGCGGCCATCACGGCCCTGGCGTCGACGCCCTTGCCGTCGGCCTCGCCGTACCAGGCCTGCTCGATGCCCTGGGTGGCGGCCTTGATCTCGCCGACCAGCTTGTCCGAGGCGGTGATGACCTGGACGCCGTCGGCCTTCATGGCCTCGACCCCGATCTCATCGACCCGGTCCCAGGCCTTGCCGGCGAGACGCGCGAAGTTCTCGCCCGAGACCCGCATGATGGCGTCCTGATCCGCCTTGGGCAGGGCGGCGAAGCTCTTGGGATTCATGACCAGGAAGAAGCTGACGTTGTAGAGGCCCTTGGGCACAAGGGTCGCGTGACGCACCAGCTTGGTGAGCTTGAACGACTTGATCGACTCCTTGGGGAAGAACACGCCGTCGGCGACCCCGTTGGACATCAGCTCGTAGGAGGCCGGAGCCGGCTTCAGCAGCGGCGTTGCGCCGATCGCCTGCGAGACGTCGTTGATGACGCCGCCACCGACGCGGATCTTGAGGCCCTTGAGGTCGTCGAGCGAGCGGATCGGGCGCTTGGCGTTGTACATCTGTCCCGGGCCGTGGGTGAACAGCGACAGCAGCACCACGCCGTCGTGCTCGTTGGCGCCCTCGAGGTGCTTCTTGAAGGTGCGCCAGTAGGCGACCGAGACCGCCTCGGCGCTGTCGCCGAGAAACGGCATCTCGACCGACTTGGTCAGCACGAAGCGCCCGGGCTGGTAGCCGTGCACGCCGTAGGTGAGGTCGGCGACCCCGTCCTTGGCCAGGTCGAAATGCGCCGGCGGCTTGCCGAGCGGCTTGGGCAGGACCTCGACCTTCACCCGCCCCTGGGTGGCCTCCTCGACCTGCTTGCCCCAGGGCACGATCATGTCGCTCACGATCGGATGGGTGGGCGGCAGCCACGAGGACAGTCGCAGCGTGGTGGCGGCGGCGGCCGGCGCGGTGTTGAGGGTCGAGCCGATGGTCAGTCCGACCACCGTCGCGACAAGCATTTTGCGAAGCATCGTCATCTCCTCCCGATGAACAGCGTTGAGCACCATCAACCATCTTGCGTCGGCGCGAGCCGCACCGCCCTGGAGTCGCTCCCTCCTGAGCTCGGGCACCCGGAACCGCGTCCGTAGCCGCGAGATCGGGCGGCAAACCGCGGCGGGATACGCCCCTCCAGGCGCAAGATGTCGTTGTTATGCAGCGCCCCGCGGGCGCAGGGTCCAGAACGCTAGCAGACTCCGTTCGGGGGGTAAAGAATTGGCCTCGGCTCGCGCTGCGCTCAGCGGCCTCACCCGGAAAACTCGCGCAGGCGCACCGGCTGGCGGCGCGCCCCCCAGTTCCCGGGTCGCGGCTCGAACACGCCGGCGCAGGGCGTGGCGCACGCCGCGCAGCGCCCGGCCGCATCCAGCCCCCAGCGCCCGAGCACGTACCAGTCGCGCTCGATCAGCAACTCCCCGCAGCGATGACAGTAGGTGCTGCCGCCGCCGGCGTCGTGCACGTTGCCGGTGTAGGCGTAGCGCACGCCGTTGGCGCGCGCTATCTCGCGCGCCCGGGTCAGGGTGGCCGCCGGCGTCGGCGGGCGATCGGTCATTTTCCAGTCGGGGTGAAAGGCCGTGAAGTGCATTGGCACCTCGGCGCCGAGTTCCTTCACCACCCAGCGGGTCATCGCCTCCAATTCCTGGTCGCTGTCGTTCAGCCCCGGAATCAGCAGCGTCGTTGTCTCGAACCACACCGAGGTCTCGTGCTTCAGGTAGGCCAGCGTCTCGAGCACCGGTTGCAGATGCCCGCCGCAGACCTTGTGGTAGAAGTCCTCGCTGAAGGCCTTGAGGTCGATGTTGGCCGCGTCCATGTCGCGGTAGAACTCGGGGCGCGCCTCGGCGGTGATGTAGCCGGCGGTCACGGCCACCGTCTTGATGCCCCGCTCGCGGCAGGCGGCGGCAACGTCGACCGCGTACTCGAGGAAGATCACCGGGTCGTTGTAGGTGAAGGCCACGCTGCGGCAGCCAAGCTCCTCGGCCACGCGCGCGATCTTCCCGGGCGAGGCGGCATCGGCCAGGGTGTCCATCTCGCGCGACTTGCTCATGTCCCAGTTCTGGCAGAACTTGCACGCCAGATTGCAGCCTGCCGTCCCGAAGGACAGGATCGGCGTGCCGGGCAGGAAATGATTCAGCGGCTTCTTTTCCACCGGGTCCACGCAGAAGCCGCTCGAGCGCCCGTAGGTGGTCAGCACCATGCGCTCGCCCTCGCGCTTGCGCACGAAGCACAGCCCGCGCTTGCCGTCGTTCAGATGGCAGTAGCGCGGGCAAAGGTCGCACTGGATCCGGCCGTCGGCGAGCGCGTGCCAGTAGCGGCCTGGCACCACACTCGATTCGTTCAACTGCTGCATGGTCTCGCTCTCCCTCTTCCCTCGCGGCGGCTCGTTATAATTTGGTAGTCCGCCGCAGACGGAGTTCACGCCATGACCCAGATCCGTCAGCCGGCCGTGGCGGGGCTGTTCTACCCCGAGCGACCGGAGGAGCTGCGCCGCGCGGTGCTCGGCTACCTGGACGAGGCCGCCTCCGGACCCGCGCCCAAGGCCCTGATCGCGCCGCACGCCGGCTACGTCTACTCGGGGCCGGTCGCGGCAAGCGCCTACGCGCGCCTGGCCGCGGTCCGCTCCAGCATACGCCGCGTGGTCCTGCTCGGGCCATCGCACCGGGTGCCGCTGCGCGGCATCGCGGTCAGCGACTGCGCCGCCTTTCGCACCCCGCTCGGCGACGTGCCCGTCGATCGCGCGGCGGTGGAGTCCCTGCTGGATCTGCCGCAGGTGGTGCGCCTGGAGGCCGCCCACGCCCAGGAGCACAGCCTGGAGGTCCACCTGCCTTTCCTGCAGCTCGCCCTCGAGCAGTTCGAGCTGGTGCCGCTGGTCGCCGGCGAGGCCAGCCCGGATGAGGTCGCCGAGGTGCTGGAGCGCCTCTGGGGCGGCCCGGAGACCCTGATCGTCATCAGCTCGGACCTCAGCCACTACCACGGCTACGAGCCGGCACGGCGAATGGACCGGGCGACCTCGCAGGCCATCGAGGCGCTGGCGCCGGAGCGTATCGGCTACGAGGACGCTTGCGGACGAGTGCCGATCTCGGGGCTGCTGCGCTCGGCCCGCCGGCACGACCTCGACGCGACCACGGTCGATCTGCGCAACTCCGGCGACACCGCCGGTCCGCGCGACCGGGTCGTCGGCTACGGGGCCTATCTGTTTGCCTGAAGCGACCGACTACGGCGCCGCCGAGCGCAGCGCCCTGCTCGACGTCGCCCGCCGCTCGATCGCCTGGGGCCTGGAGCACGGCTCCCCGCTGGTGGTTGAGCCGGACCGCTTCCCCAAGGCGCTGCGTACGCGGCGCGCGAGCTTCGTGACCCTGACCGCAGAGGGGCGCCTACGCGGCTGTATCGGCGCGCTCGAGGCGAGCCGGGCGCTGGTCTGCGACGTCGCGCACAACGCCTACGCCGCGGCCTTTAGCGATCCGCGCTTCGCGCCGCTGGCGGCACAAGAGCTGGCCGCGATCCGGATCAAGATCGCCGTGCTCACCCCGCCCCAGCCGTTGGCGGTGGGCTCCGAGGCGGAGTTGCT
>JBFKOE010000028.1:0-15354 GCA_041629015.1 Gammaproteobacteria bacterium | reverse complement strand
GCTTCATTCTGCGGGTGCGGACCCTGGCGCGCGCCGTCGCCCAGGCCTATCTGGAATCGCGCGAGCGCCTCGGCTTTCCGATGCTGGCCGCGGGGGGCTGAGCGATGGCCGAGCACGCGGATCTGCTGGTCGAGATCGGCACCGAGGAGTTGCCGCCCAAGGCCCTGTGCCAGCTGCGTGACGCCTTCGCCGAGGGGCTGCGGCGCGGCCTGGCCGGCGCCGGCCTGGCGCACGGGCCGGTGGAGACCTTCGCCACACCGCGCCGGCTCGCCGTGCTGCTGCGCGCGGTGCAGGCGGCGCAGGGCGCGCGCGTCACCGAGCGGCGTGGCCCGGCGTTGACGGCGGCGTTCGATGCCGAGGGTCGGGCCACGCCGGCAGCCGAGGGCTTCGCGCGCTCCTGCGGGGTCGCAGTGGAGGCGCTGGAGAAGGCGGAGACCGACAAGGGTGCCTGGCTGGTTCATCACCACACCGAGGCTGGCCGCGGCGTCGGCGAGCTGGTTCCGGGCATCATCGAGCAGGCCCTGGCCACCCTGCCCATCCCGAAGCGCATGCGCTGGGCGAGCCTGGAGGCGGAGTTCGTCCGCCCGGTGCACTGGGCGGTGGTGCTCTTCGGCGAGCAGGTCATCGAGTGCGAGCTGCTCGGCGTGGCGAGCGGGCGCAAGACCCGCGGCCACCGCTTCCACCGCGGCGGCACCCTGAAACTCGCCTGCGCCGGCGACTACGTGGCCCGGCTCGAGGGCAAGGGCAGCGTGATCCCGAGCTTCGAGGCGCGCCGTGACGCCGTGCGGGCCCAGGTGCTGGAGCTCGCCGCACAGCTCGAGGGCGAGGCGCTCATCGACGAGGCGCTGCTCGACGAGGTCACGGCACTGGTCGAGTGGCCGCAGGCGCTGGCGGGGCGATTCGAGGAGCGGTTCCTGGCGCTGCCCCGCGAGGTGCTGGTCTGCACCTTGAAGGGCAACCAGAAGTACTTCCCGGTGGCGCGCCAGGATGGCGAGCTGCTGCCCTGCTTCATCACCGTTGCCAACATTCGCAGCAGCGATCCCGCCCAGATCGTCGCGGGCAACGAGCGGGTGATCCGGCCGCGGCTCGCCGACGCGGCCTTCTTCTGGGAGCAGGACCGCAAGCAGGCGCTGGGTGCGCGCGTCGAGGCGCTGCGCGCCGTGGTCTTCCAGGACCGGCTGGGCAGCCTGCACGACAAGGCGGTGCGGGTCGCCGGCCTGGCGCAGCTAATCGCGCCGGCCCTGGGCACCGACCCGGAGCTGGCGCAGCGGGCCGCGCTGCTCGCCAAGTGCGACCTGCTGACCGAGATGGTCGGCGAGTTCCCGGAGCTGCAGGGCACCATGGGGCGCTACTACGCCGCCGCCGACGGCGAGCCCCAGGCCCTGGCGATCGCCATGACCGAGCAATACCAGCCGCGCCACGCCGGCGACGCCCTGCCGGCGACCGGCCTGGGGCGGGCGCTGGCGATTGCCGATCGACTCGATACCCTGGTCGGCATCTTCGGCATCGGCCAGCTGCCGAGCGGGGACAAGGACCCCTATGCCCTGCGTCGCTCCGCGCTGGGCGTGCTGCGGATCCTGATCGAGGGCGAGCTGAACCTGGACCTCGCCGAGCTGCTGGCGCGCTCCGCGGCCGCGTTCGGCGAGCTCTTCGACGGGGCGGCGATCGCCGCGCAGGTCTATGACTTCATGATGGAACGCCTGCGCGCCTACTACGCCGAGGCGGGGATCGCGGCCGACGTCTTCGAGGCGGTGCTGGCGCGCAGGCCGACGCGCCCGCTGGATTTCGATCGCCGCCTGCGCGCCGTGGCCGCGTTCCGGGCCCTGCCCGAGTCCCACAGCCTCTCGGCCGCCAACAAGCGGATCCGCAACATCCTGCGCAAGACCGACGAGCCCTGGCCGGAGCAGGCCGACCGCAGCGTGCTGGCCGAGCCGGCCGAGCAGGCGCTGGCGCTGGAGCTCGCCGGCATGCTGGAGCAGACCGCGCCGCTGCTGGACGCCGGCAGCTATACCGAGGCGCTGACCCGAATGGCCGCGCTGCGCGAGACCGTGGACCGCTTCTTCGACGAGGTGCTGGTCATGGCGGAAGACGAGGTGCTGAGGCGCAACCGCCTGGCCTTGCTCGCCTCGCTGAGCGGCCTGTTCCTTCGGGTCGCGGACCTATCCCAGCTGCAGGGCCAGACACCATGAGGCGCAGGGAGCCCGGGCAATGACGCTCATCGTGCTGGACCGCGACGGGGTGATCAACGAGGACTCCGACGAGTACATCAAGTCGGTCGAGGAGTGGGTACCCATCGAGGACAGCGTTGAGTCGATCGCCCGCCTCAACAACGGCGGCTACCGGGTGATCGTCGCCACCAACCAGTCGGGCATCGCGCGCGGCCTGCTCGATCTCGAGGCCCTGACCCAGATCCACCAGAAGATGCACCGCCTGGTGCAGGAGGCCGGCGGCTCCATCGAGGCGGTGTTCTTCTGCCCGCACGGCCCGGACGACGCTTGCGAGTGCCGCAAGCCCAAGCCCGGCCTGCTGCACGAGATCGCGCGGCGCACCGGCGAGCCGGCCTCCGACATGATCGTGGTCGGTGACTCGCTGCGCGACATCGAGGCCGCCTGGGCCGTCGGCGCGCGGCCGGTGCTGGTGCGCACGGGCAAAGGCGAGCGCACCCTGACCAAGCACCGTAAGCGCCTCGAGGGCGTGGAGATCTACGATTGTCTCGCCAGCTTCGCCCTGCGACTGGTCGAGACCGCCGAGGCCGCCGACTGAATGGCGCACCTGCGCGCCAGTGCCTTTTTTCTCGGGGCGTCCATCGCCCTGGTCGTGATCGCTGTCACCGGGCTGCTCACCGCCGTGCTGCCCTTCCACCTTCGCTATCGCTATATCACCCTGTGGGGACGCTTCAGCATCTGGTGGCTCGGGCTGACCTGCGGCCTGCGCCACCGGGTGGAGGGCGCCGAGCACATTCGCCCCGAACCCAGTGTCATCCTCTGCAAGCACCAGAGCACCTGGGAGACCCTGGTGCTGCAGACCATCTTTCCGCCCCAGGTCTGGGTGCTGAAGCGCGAGCTGATGTGGGTGCCGCTGTTCGGCTGGGGCCTGGCGCTGCTGCGCCCGATCGCGATCGACCGCGGGGCCGGGCGCCGGGCCGTCGAGCAGGTGGCCCGGCAGGGCAGCGAGCGGCTGGACTCCGGGCTATCGGTGGTGATCTTTCCCGAAGGCACCCGCGTCGGGCCCGGGCGGCGCAAGAAGTGGGGGGTGAGCGGTGCCGTGCTCGCGGCCCACAGCGGGCGGCCGGTGGTGCCCGTCGCCCACAATGCCGGCTACTACTGGGCGCGGCGCGAGTTCGTGAAGCGTCCCGGGACCATCCGCCTGATCGTCGGCGAGCCTATCCAGACCGCCGGACTCAGCCCCGAGGAGATCAATCGCCGCGCCGAGGAGTGGGTGGAGGCTCGCATGCAGGAGTTCGAAGCCGAGCAGCGCGCCCTCGGATGGAAGCCGCACGAAGAGCAATAAACATAATTAAAACAATTAGTTATTAAACGTCCAGGTTCGCCGCAAGCAAGGCGTTGCTCTGGATGAAGATGCGGCGCGGCTCGACCTGATCGCCCATCAGGGTGGTGAAGATGTCGTCGGTGGCGATCACGTCCTCGACCTGCACCTGCAGCAGCCGCCGCGTCTCGACGTTCATGGTCGTCTCGGCGAGCTGGTCCGGGTTCATCTCGCCCAGCCCCTTGTAGCGCTGGATGTGCTGACCGCGCTTGGCCTCGGCCAGCAGCCAGTCCAGCACCTGGTTGAAGTTCGTGACCGCGCTGCTGCGTTCGCCGCGCTGCACGTAGGCCCCCTCCTCGAGCAGCCCGGTCAGCTGCTTCCCGAGCTGGCGAAAGCGGGCGTACTCCGCCGAGTGGAAGAAATCGGCCGGCACGGGGTGCCCGTGGCGCGCGCCGTGCTGGCGGCGCTCGACGGCGACCCGCCAATTCTCGCTGCCCTCTTCCTGCTCGGCGCGCACTCGGTAGCGCAGGCCGGCTGTGGCATCGGCGTTGAGCACCGCCTCAAGCTGGGCGCACCATGCGGTCATCGTGGGCCCGTCGCGCAGCGTCTCCTCGTCGACGGTGGGCAGCACCAGCAGCTTCTCCAGCACCTGCGGATCGTAGCGACGGGCCAGGCGCTGGATCATGCGGCTGACCGTGCGCCGCCCCTGGGCGAGTTCCGCCAGCGCCGCGCCCTGGATCGGCGGCGCGTCCGGGTTTACGAACAGCTGGGCGTTGTCGAGCGCGAGCGCCAGCAGGTATTCGTCCAGCTCCGCGTCGTCCTTGACGTACTGCTCCTGCTTGCCGCGCTTGATCTTGTACAGCGGCGGCTGGGCGATGTAGATGTGGCCGCGCTCGATCAGCTCCGGCATCTGCCGGTAGAAGAAGGTCAGCAGCAGCGTACGGATGTGAGAGCCGTCGACATCGGCGTCGGTCATGATGATGACCCGGTGGTAGCGCAGCTTGTCCGGATTGAACTCCTCGTGGCCGATGCCGCAGCCCAGGGCTGTGATCAGGGTGCCCACCTCGGCCGAGGACAACATCTTGTCGAAACGGGCCTTTTCGACGTTGAGTATCTTGCCCTTGAGCGGCAGCACGGCCTGGAAGCGCCGGTCGCGCGCCTGTTTGGCCGAGCCGCCGGCGGAGTCGCCCTCGACCAGGAACAACTCGCACTGCGCGGGATCCTTCTCCTGGCAGTCGGCGAGCTTGCCGGGCAGGCCGGCGACGTCGAGCGCGCCTTTGCGGCGGGTCATCTCGCGGGCCTTGCGCGCGGCCTCCCGCGCCCGCGCCGCCTCAATCATCTTGCCGCAGATGATCTTGGCATCCTGGGGGTTCTCGAGCAGGTATTCCTGCAGCTTCTCGGCCACTGCCGATTCGACCGCAGGCTTGACCTCGGAGGAGACCAGCTTGTCCTTGGTCTGGGAGGAAAACTTGGGATCCGGCACCTTGACCGAGAGGATGGCGGCCAGGCCCTCGCGGGCATCGTCGCCACCGGTCGCCACCTTGGCGTTGCGATTCAGCCCCTCCTGCTCGATGTACTGGTTGAGGGTGCGGGTCAGGGCCGAGCGGAATCCGGCCAGGTGCGTGCCCCCGTCGCGCTGCGGAATGTTGTTGGTGTAGCAGAACAGGTTCTCCTGGTAGGAGTCGTTCCACTGCAGCGCGGCCTCGATGCCGATGCCGTCGCGATCCAGGTTGAAGTAGAAAACCGTCGGGTGCAGCGGGGCCTTGTTGCGATTGAGATGCTCGACGAAGGCCCGAATACCGCCCTGGTACTCGAAGGTGTCTTCCCGCTCCGCTCGCTCGTCGACCAGGCGAATGCGCACGCCAGAGTTCAAAAAAGACAGTTCTCTCAATCGCTTAGCGAGAATGTCGTAGTGAAACTCCAGGTTCGTGAACACCTTCGGAGAGGGCGCGAAACGAATCTCCGTGCCGGTGTGCTCGGTCTCGCCGACCACCTCCAGGGGCTGCTGCGGCACCCCTAGGGCGTAGTCCTGGCGGTGGATCTTGCCGTCGCGCCGCACGATCAGGCGCAGCGTCTCGGAGAGGGCGTTGACCACGGAGACGCCGACGCCGTGCAGACCTCCGGATACCTTGTAGGCGTTCTCGTCGAACTTACCGCCTGCGTGCAGCACCGTCATGATCACCTCCGCCGCGGAGCGGCCCTCCTCCGGGTGCATGTCGACCGGGACACCGCGGCCGTTGTCGATCACGGTCACGGATTCGTCGCTGTGGATGGTGACCGAGATCTCGGTGCAGAAGCCCGCCAGCGCCTCGTCGATGGCGTTGTCCACCACCTCGAAGACCATGTGGTGCAGGCCGGTACCGTCGTCGGTGTCCCCGATGTACATGCCGGGGCGCTTGCGCACGGCGTCGAGGCCCTTTAAGACCTTGATGCTGGAGGAGTCGTAAATGCTGGCGTTCATGGGGATTCCGGGGGCGCAGGGGAATGCGCCATTATATCACTCGGGAGAATGCTCCGCGTTCCACGTGAAACACCGCGGCGCCCTGCGGTGGCCGGTCGGCACCAAGCGCGGCGGGATCGGTGCCCGTGATCCAGACCTGGCGCCCCTCCTGCCGCAGCTGCTCCAGCACCCGGCTCGCAAACGCCCGATCCAGCTCCGCCGCCAGGTCGTCGACCAGCAGCACCGGGCGGATCCCGCGCTCCTCGGCGAGCAGCCTTGCCTGGGCCAGGACTAGCGCGAACACCAGCAGCTTCTGCTGACCGCGCGAGATCCGTTCGGCGGCTCGACCCTCCTCGCACAGCAGCAGCAGATCCGCCCGGTGCGGGCCGGCCTGGGTGTACCCCAGCGCCCGGTCCCGCGCCCGGTTGGTCCGCAGGAGCTCGGCCAGGGAGGATGCCCGCCGCCAGCCTGCGCTGTAGCGCAGGGTCACTCCCGCGATACCCAGGTCCGCCGCCGCCGCGACCACCTGTGTGCCCAGCTTCTCGCAATACGCCTCGCGATAGCGATGCAGGCGCTCCGCGGCCTCGTCGAGCTCCCGCTCCCAGGGCTCCAGCTCCGCGGTTCCGGCGCTCGCCCGCAGCAGGGCGTTGCGCTGCCCCATGGACCGACGGAACCGCCGCCAGGCCGGGTAGAAGCCGGGTTCCACGTGGAACACTCCCCAGTCGAGGAACCGCCGCCGGAACTGCGGCCCTTGCTCGACCAGACGGTGGCTCTCAGGGTGGATGATCTGCAGCGGCAGGCACTCGGCCAGGCGCTGCAGCGAGCGGCTGGCCTCGCCGTCCACCCGCAGCGCGACGCCGCCCCGGCCCCGCTCCATCCCCAAGGAGTGGACGATACCGCCCTCGTCCTCCACGCGCGCGAAGACCGTTAGCGAGTGCTCGCCGTCCTGGACCAAACCACGCCCGCGCGCGTCGCGAAACGACCGACCGTGCCCAAGAAGGTGGATTGCCTCCATCACGCTGGTCTTGCCGCAGGCGTTGGCACCGTGCACGAAATTCAGCGTGCGGCTCGGCTCCAGGGAGGCGTGTGCGATGTTGCGCAGCCGATCGACCTTCAGCGCCAAGATGGCCGTCATCGTCCGCTCCGGGGGTTCCGCAAACAAAAGGCGGCCAGCGGCCGCCTTGCTCGACTACCCATCCTGGTCTAGCCCGAAGCCGCTTTCGGCCCCTACAGCCGCATGGGCATGACCACGTAACGGCTGCTGCTTTCCTCGCCGTTGGGGCGAATCAGGCAGCTGCTGTTCGGGTCGCTGAGAAAGATGCTCACCTGCTCGGTCTCGATGGCAGCGAGCGCTTCCAGGACATAGCTGACGTTGAAACCGATCTCGATGCCTTCACCCGAGTACTCGACCTCCAGCTCTTCTTCCGCCTCTTCCTGCTCGGGATTGTGCGCCTGCGCGCGCAGCACGCCGTCGCCGATAGTGAAACGCACCCCACGGTATTTCTCGTTGGACAGGATCGAGGCCCGGTTCAGCGCGCTGCGCAGCAGCTCGCGATCCACCGCGACCTGCTTGTCCCCGTCGTCCGGCAGCACGCGCTCGTAGTCCGGAAAGCGCCCGTCGATCAGCTTGGAGGTCAGGCTTACGTCTCGCACCCGCAGCCGAACGTGATTGCTGCCGAGCTCCAGCGTGACCGGGTCGTCCTCCTCGCCCAGCAGCCGCAGCATCTCCGTGACCCCTTTACGCGGGACGATCACCTGCTGCCGCTCGCCGCTCCCGGTTTCCGCCTCACAATCGCTCAGCGCCAGTCGGTGGCCGTCCGTCGCCACCGCCCGCAGGGTGCCATCCCCCATCTCCAGCAGCAGCCCGTTGAGGTAATAGCGAACGTCCTGCTGCGCCATGGCGAAATGGGTGCGCTCGATCAACGCCCGCAGGGCCCGCTCAGGCAGCCGCACCGTGCGCTTGACCTCCAGCTCCTCAAGAGAGGGAAAATCGTTCACCGGAAGGGTCACCAGCCGAAACCGGCTGCGCCCCGATTTCACGACCGCCTGCTCCCCGTTCACCTCCAGCGACAGCTCCGCCCCTTCGGGCAAGGCCCGGCAGATGTCGAACAGCTTGCGCGCCGGCACCGTCGCCTCGCCGCCATCCATCTTGCCCAGTCTGAGGCTGGCGATCATCTCCACTTCCAGATCCGTGCCGACGAAGGTGAGCTGACCGTCACCCGCCCGCAGGAGCATATTCGCCAGGATCGGCAATGTTTGGCGCCTTTCGACCACGCCGTTAACCAGCTGGAGCGGCCGCAGGAGTTCTTCTCGCTTCACCTTGAGCTTCATGGTCTTTTCTTGGTCCTGTCTTGTGTCGAATTCAAATCATAAGATGTCTTGAAAAGAAAAGTTTTATAGTAATAAGCACCGCACCCTATCTGTGGATAATTTATTTTCCATTTATTTATCAATTACTTATACCATAACCTCATTCTCGATAAGGCTGCGGACCGAGTGTCGAGCAGCTGTGCATCGCCTGTGGACAAGATCGGGCGCTGCGAGCGGCCTGCTTTCCTCCCCAGCTTATCCACATCAACCGCTGAGCGTTCTCAACAGGTTCGTATAGTCCTCGCTCAGCCGGGAATCCGACTCGATCAATTCCTTGACCTTGCGACAGGCGTGCAGGACCGTCGTGTGGTCGCGGCCGCCGAACGCGTCGCCGATCTCCGGCAGGCTGTGGTTGGTCAGCTCCTTGGCCAGCGCCATCGCCATCTGGCGCGGGCGGGCGATCGAGCGGCTGCGCTTCGCCGCCAGCAGGTCCCCGACCCGAATCTTGTAGTACTCCGCGACCGTGCGCTGGATGTTCTCGATGGTGATCAGCTTTTCCTGCAGCGCCAGCAGGTCGCGCAAGGCCTCCTTGGCGAAATCCAGGGTGATCGCCAGGCCCTTGAACTGCGCGTTGGCATTGATCCGCTTCAGCGCGCCTTCGAGGTCGCGGACATTGGAGCGGATGCGCTTGGCGACGAAGAAGGCGACCTCGTCGGGCAGGCCCATGCCCATCTGCACCGCCTTGCTCATCAGGATCGCCACCCGCGTCTCGAGCTCCGGCGGTTCGATGGCCACGGTCAGGCCCCAGCCAAAGCGCGACTTCAGCCTCTCCTCCAGCCCGTCGACCTCCTTGGGATAGCGGTCGCAGGTGAGGATCACCTGCTGCTGGTTCTCCAGCAGGGTGTTGAAAGTGTGAAAGAATTCTTCCTGCGAGCGCTCCTTCCCGGCGAAGAACTGGATGTCGTCGATCAGCAGGGCGTCCAGCGAGCGGTAGTAGCGCTTGAACTCGTCGATGGTGCCGTGCTGCAGGGCGCGGATCATGTCGCCGACGAAGCGTTCCGAGTGCAGGTACACCACGCGGGCCGAGCCCTTGCGGCCGAGGATCTGGTTGCCGACCGCATGCATCAGGTGCGTCTTGCCCAGCCCGGTGCCGCCGTAGATGAACAGCGGGTTGTACGCTCCCCCGGCGTTCTCCGCCACCTGCAGCGAGGCCGCCTTGGCGATCTGGTTCGACTTGCCCTCGACGAAGGTATCGAAGGTGAAGCCCGGGTTCAGGTTGCTGCCCTTGGTGGGTCCGGGCGCGCGGCCGGCGCCCGGGGATTCGGTGGCTCCCTGCAGGCGGCTGCCGACCTCGACCACCAGCGCCGGGCGCTCGCCGATGGCGCTGCGCTCGAGCGCGCTCTCGATCACCGAGATCAGCTGGCCCTGGACCTGGTCCAGAACGAAACGGTTGGGTGCGAGCAGGCGCAGGGTCGTGCCTTCCTCGACGGCCTGCAGGGGGCGGATCCAGGTGTTGAACTGCTGCGCGCTGAGCAGGTGTTCGAGATGCTCCGTACACCGTTGCCAGAGCGTATGCTCCACCCCGACCTCTCCCGTGGGTGCGTGACCCTAAAGTGCCTGGACAGTGCGTCGCGACGGCACCCCGTTCGAGCGCGTGGCTTGATCGCGACTGGTTGCGTGCTGGAGGCGCGGGCTCGCTCTCTCACCGAGCCGGCGCCGGCGAGAGACTATACCCCGCACCGTAGTTATCCACAACCCTGCACGGGCGCCTTTTCGGTTGACGCGGCCGGCAGTCCCAAAGTACTATTCAGCCCCTTTTAAAACCCGGTTTTTCAACGAATTTCGCGGCAGGTTCAGCATGAAAAGAACATTCCAGCCCAGCACCCTCAAGCGCAAGCGTGACCATGGTTTTCGGGCCCGCATGGCCACCAAGGGTGGGCGGCGCGTCCTGAAGTCGCGACGCGCGAAGGGCCGTGCCCGCCTCAGCGCCTGATCCCGAGGGGAAAGATCATCGTCGGCGCCTCGCCTTTCCACGGCGATCGCGCCTGCTGCATGCCCGCGAGTTCCGCCGCGTCTTCGAGCGCCCCGTGCGCTCCGCCGATCAGCTGCTGACGATCCTGGCGCGGACCAACGAGGGAAACGACGGTGCCCGGCTCGGCTTGGCCATTGCCCGCAAGGCCGTACCAACAGCCGTGCACCGCAATCGCATCAAGCGACTGGTGCGGGAGAGTTTTCGGGCCGCCCTCGCGCAGCTGCCGTCCGTCGATGTGGTGGTGATGGCGCGGCAGGGGGCCGGCGAACACAGCAACGCCAGGCTGCGCCAGTCCCTGAGCGAGCACTGGCAGCGGATACGCAGGCAATGCGAAAGCTCCTGATCCAACTCGTGCGCGCGTACCGCTACCTCCTCAGTCCCCTGCTGGGGAATCACTGCCGTTACTACCCGAGCTGCTCTGAGTACGCGCTTAGCGCGCTGGAGCAGCATGGCGCCCTGCGCGGCTCCTGGATGAGCGTGCGGCGGCTGGCGCGCTGCCACCCGTTCCATGCCGGCGGCTTCGACCCGGTACCAGAAAAAACCGAGAAAGGCTGAACGTGGACAATCAACGGATGCTGCTGTTCGTGGCCTTGTCGGTCATCGCGCTGCTGCTGTGGCAGGCGTGGCAGCAGGACTACGGCCCGAAACCGCCGCCGCGCACAACCGCCGAGCAGCCCGCGGGTCAGCCAGCCGCCGCCGGCGGCGGCGACGTGCCCAGCGCCGAGGTGCCGAGCGGCGCTCCGCCCAGAAGCGCCGCGAGCCGGGGCGAGGACGTGCCCGGGGCCGGCGCCAGCGCGCCGACGATGTCGGGCGCCACGGTGCGCGTGGTGACCGACGTGCTCGACCTCGAGATCGCCACCCTCGGCGGCGACATCGTGGCCGCCCGGCTGCTGCAGTACCCCATCAGCCTCGAGCCGCCGCTGGAACCGTTTCCCTTGCTCAAGACCGGCGACGAGGTGTTCATCGCGCAGTCCGGGCTGCTCGGCGACGGGGTCGCCGCCCCGGATCATCACGCCAGCTTCAGCGCCGAGGCGACGGAGTATCGCCTGGCGGCGGGGGGCGACGAGCTCAGCGTGCCGCTGACCTGGACCGGGCCCGACGGCACGGTGGTGGAGAAGGTCTACACGCTGCGCCGTGACAGCTACGTCATCGAGGTCGAGCACCGCGTCCGCAACAATGGCGCGGCCGAGTGGAAGGGCCGCCAGTACCGGCAGCTGCAGCGCAGCCGCCCGACCGACCAGAGCTACTGGACGGGGTACAGCTACACCGGTGCGGTCTACTACAGTCCCGAGACCAAGTACGAAAAAAGCGATTTCGACGACATCGCCAACACTCCGCTGTCGGCGAACTACGCCAACGGCTGGGTGGCCATGATCCAGCATTATTTTCTCGCCGCCTGGATCCCCAATCCGGACCAAGTCAACCACTTCTATACCAAGGCGCTGTCCGGAGGCCGCTACCTGATCGGCATGGTGTCGCCGGACCTCAGCATCGCGCCCGGCGCGAACGAGGTGCTGCGCACCCGCCTCTACGTGGGACCGAAGTTGCAGAGCCGACTGCCCGAGGTCGCGCCCAATCTCGAGCTGACCGTCGACTTCGGCCTCCTGACGGTGATCTCGCAGCCGCTGTTCTGGCTGCTGGAATGGATCCACAAGCTGGTC
Organism: Gammaproteobacteria bacterium; assembly: GCA_041629015.1. Classification (GTDB taxonomy): domain Bacteria; phylum Pseudomonadota; class Gammaproteobacteria; order QQUJ01; family QQUJ01; genus JBFKOE01. Next base: position 3,425 of record JBFKOE010000028.1, on the reverse strand, counting down.
GGCAACTGGGGCTGGGCGATCGTCATCCTGACCCTGCTGATCAAGCTCGCCTTCTACAAGCTCTCCGAGACCAGCTACCGCTCCATGGCCAACATGCGCAAGATGCAGCCGCGCATTCAGGCGCTGCGCGATCGCTACGGCGACGACAAGCAGCGGCTGAACCAGGCGATGATGGAGATCTACAAGAAGGAGAAGATCAACCCGCTGGGCGGCTGTCTGCCGATCCTGGTGCAGATACCGGTCTTCATCGCGCTCTACTGGGTGTTGCTGGAGAGCGTGGAGCTGCGCCAGGCGCCGTTCATGCTCTGGCTGAACGATCTTTCCGTGAAGGATCCGTACTACGTGCTGCCCATCCTGATGGGCGCCAGCATGTTCTTTCAGCAGCGCCTGAACCCGGCGCCGCCCGACCCGGTGCAGGCGAAGGTGATGATGATGCTGCCCTTCGTGTTCACCGTCATGTTCCTGTGGTTCCCGGCGGGGCTGGTCCTGTACTGGCTGGTGAACAACATCATCTCCATCGCTCAGCAGTGGTACATCACCCACCGCATCGAGAAGATGGCGCACTGAGCGCCCGTGGCCTGACCCGGGCCAGCCGGTGAGCGCTACCGCGGACACCATCGCCGCGATCGCCACGCCGCCGGGCCGGGGCGGGATCGGCATCGTGCGCGTGTCGGGTCCGGCCGCCGCGGAGGTGGCCGAGCACCTTGCCGGCGGGCTGCCGCGCCCGCGCCGCGCCGCCTTTCGGAGCTTTCGCGGCGCCGCCGGCGAGGCCCTGGACCACGGCCTGGTGCTGTTCTTTCCCGCGCCCCATTCCTGCACCGGCGAGGACGTGATCGAACTCCATGGCCACGGTGGCCCGGTGGTCATGGACATGCTCCTGGAGCGGGTGCTCACTTGCGGCGTGCGCCTGGCGCAGCCGGGAGAGTTCTCGCAGCGCGCCTACCTCAACGGCAAGCTCGACCTGGCCCAGGCCGAGGCCGTGGCCGATCTCATCGAGGCCGGTACCCGCGAGGCCGCGGGCGGGGCGCTGCGCTCCCTGCGCGGCGAGTTCTCGCGCCGGGTCGCCGAGCTGCGCACCGCGCTGATCGGCCTGCAGGCGGAACTCGAAGCGAGCATCGATTTTCCCGACGAGGGCGGCGAAGTGGCGCTCGCCAGCCCGGTCGCGCCCAGGCTCGGCGCGGTGCAAGCTGCCCTCGAGGCGCTGTGCGCCCAGGCCCGGCGCGGCAGCCTGCTGCGCGAGGGCCTCACCGTGGTCCTGCTCGGTCAGCCCAACGTCGGCAAGTCGAGCCTGCTCAACGTGCTCGCAGGCAACGATCTCGCCATCGTGACCGCCGAGCCCGGCACCACCCGCGACGTCGTGCGCGAGCACATCGCGCTCGCCGGTCTGCCGGTCCAGATCCTCGACACCGCGGGCCTGCGTGACTCCGCGTCCGCGGTGGAGCGCGAGGGCATCCACCGCGCCTGGCGCGCCGCGGAGACGGCAGATCACGTCTTGCTCGTGGTCGACGATCGCGCCGGCCCGGGTGAGAGCGAGCGCGAGACCCTGCAACGGTGTCCCGCGGGCGCGGCCTGCACCGTGGTGCGCAACAAGATCGACCTCAGCGGCGGGGCGCCGGGCCTGCGCCCGAGCGGCGCCACGCCCGAGATCGGCGTCTCGGCGCTCAGTGGCGCCGGCCTCGACGCGCTGCGCGCTCACCTGAGCGCCAGCGCCGGGCGCGACGCGGAGGCCGGCGTGTTCCTGGCGCGCCGGAGGCATCTGGATGCCCTGGAGCGCACGGCGGCCGCGCTGGCGGCCGCGCGCGCCGCGCTTGAGGGCGAGACCGGAGAAGAGCTCATCGCCGAGGAGCTGCGCCACGCGCAGCGCGCCTTGGGGGAGATCAGCGGCAAGTTCACCAGCGAAGACCTGCTGGGTGAGATCTTCGCCAGCTTCTGCATCGGCAAATGAACGCGCCACGATCGAATGCTCCCCACCTGCGCGCCCGTCTGGCGCTGCCCTTACTGGTCTCCATGCTGCTGATCGGCGGCTGCGCCAGCCTGACGAGCTCGGCCGGCGCCCGGCTCGCTGAGCGCCTGTCGGCGGCGATCATGGACCAGAACGATCCGGAGACCGTGCGCGACGGGGCACCGGCCTACCTGCTGCTCATGGACGGGCTGATCGAGGACGAGCCGGACAGCGAGCGCTTTCTCCGTGCGGGCGCGCGCCTCTACGGCGCCTACGCGGCGGTGTTCGTCGACGATCCGCTGCGCGCGCGGCGCCTGGCCGACAAGTCGCTCGCCTATGCGCGCCGCGCCATGTGCCTGCGCCACGCGACCGTGTGCGGCAGCCAGGCCGGCCACTTCGAGGCCTTCGCGGCCGCCCTCGCCGGACTGGACCGGGGCGACGTGCCGCTGCTCTACGACTACGCCACCGTGTGGGCGGGCTGGGTCGACGCCCACCGCGACGACTGGGCCGCGATCGCTGAGCTGCCCAAGGTGGGGGAAGCGCTGGAGCGCGTGGTGGCGCTCGATGAAGGCCACGAGCGCGGTGGCGCCCACCTGTACCTCGGCATCCTCAAGACGCTGCTGCCGGAGGCCGCCGGCGGGCGCCCGGAGGAGGGGCGCGCGCATTTCGAGCGCGCGGTGGAGCTGTCCACGGGGCGCAACCTCGGCGTCAAGGTGGAGTTCGCGCGCCGCTATGCCCGCCTGACCTTCGACCGCGAGCTCCACGATCGGCTGCTTAGCGAGGTGCTGGCAGCCGATCCGCAGGCGCCGGGGCTGACCCTGCTGAACACCATTGCCCAGCGCCAGGCGCGCCTGCTCCTCGACAGCGCGGCCAGTTATTTCTAAGGTAGTCGCGGCCCCCAGAGGCGCCGCGGCAGGAAATCGGCCCGCATTCGAGGTGCCCGAGCCGCCGAAGCGCGGCCCCAGGCCAGGGAAATGCCGGAGCTCGCGCCATGACCAGACTCGCAAAGCCCACCTTCGCGCTCGCCTGCCTGTGCCTGCTCGCGCTGCCGGCAGCCGCGCTCGAGCTCAAGATCGCCACGCTGGCTCCCGAGGGCGCCGCCTGGATGGTGAAGATGCGCGCCGCGGCCACCGAGATCGAGCAGCGCACGGCCGGCCGGGTCAGCTTCCGTTTCTACCCCGGCGGGGTGATGGGTACCGATGCCACGGTGTTGCGCAAGATGCGCATCGGTCAGCTGCACGGCGGCGCCCTCTCGTCCGGGGCGCTCGACGCGGTGTACCCGGACAACCAGCTCTACGGTCTTCCGCTATTGTTCCGCTCGCATCACGAGGTCGACGCGGTCCGGGCCAAGCTCGATCCGCTGCTGATGCGCGGCCTCGAGGACAAGGGCTTCATAAGCTTCGGCTACGCCGGTGGCGGCTTTGCCTACCTGATGTCCAAGGAGCCGGTGCGCAGCGTGCCCGACCTCAAGCAGGTCAAGGTC
>JBFKOE010000027.1:0-15756 GCA_041629015.1 Gammaproteobacteria bacterium | reverse complement strand
CTACATGTACCGCGACAAGCAGGGCGTGCCCTGGTTCACCGATCGCCCGCTGATCGACCCGGACTTCATCTACCTGGGCCGCCACGGCCGCCCGCCCGCCGAGCGTTCGTGCCAGGGCATGACCGAGACCCGGCTCGCGCGCCGCGCGGCCTGGCACGAGCCGCTGATCCGCCAGAACGCGCAGCGCTACCAGATCAACTCGGCGCTGATCAAGGCGATCATCGCCGTGGAGTCCTGCTTTGACCCCAAAGCGGTATCCCGGGTGGGGGCACAGGGCCTGATGCAGTTGATGCCGCGGACGGCGGCGGCGCTGGGGGTGGCGGACGTGTTCAATCCGGAGCAGAACGTCTCCGGCGGGGTACGCTACTTCCGCCAGATGCTCGAGCGCTTCAAGAACGACGTCCGCCTGGCGCTGGCGGCCTACAACGCGGGCCCCGGCGCCGTGTCGCGCCACGGCGGCATTCCGCCCTACCCCGAGACCCAGCGATACGTCGAACGGGTCCTGGAACTCTACCAGGGCTATCGCTGAACGCGCGGTCGCGGCTGGGCACAATGTGACCGGCCCGGGCCGCGGCCGTGACAGCCCCGCCAATATTCCGTCATCACACGAGCCGCTTCCGGCGCGATCGCGTCGGCTCGGGGCCCCAGATCGGATCCCGTTTATCCCTCGTGGAGCCAGTGTCGATTGCGAAATCGCGCTCAGGCGAGTGCCCACGTGGCGCGCCACGGCGCAAGATCAGGTTTCCTGATCGTAGCCATCAGTTCTGGCATGGCGATTGCAGCGTTATTCGCAGAGCCTGGCCACAGGCCCGTTTTGCTGAGGAAAGGCGAGCAAAGCTTCCCGATCGAGAGAAGCGGCTTGCCGAAGGCGGGAACCACGGTGCCCGCGGGTGCTCACCAAGGATGAGTCCTGTCCACTCTCACTGGAGGAGGCGTGGCGGTTGCCTTGCGCCGCCCGACACTGGGGCTCCCCGGTCCCCACCGTAGACGCCCAGCCCGACGGGCCGGCGTCGGCAGGCGCCACGCGCGAGCGCGCGCCGCCGCGGATCGAGAAAACGGCAGCACTGCCAGGGGGTCCAACATGAAATTTCGGCTCGTTCGCTACTTCACGCTCACCAGTCTTGCCGCTTTTCTGGCGGTGGTGGTCGGCCTGGCCCTGACCCAGCGCCACCTTGCCGTCGGCAGCATGATCGACCTGGCCGAGAACAACAACGTCAGCCTCACCCGCACCTTCTCCAACTCCCTGTGGTCGCACTTCGCGCCCTTCGTCCACGGCGCCCAGGGGCTGAGCCGCGAGCAGCTGCAGGCCGCCCCGCAGCAGGCCGAGCTGCGCGAGCGGGTGCTGGGCCTGATGCGCGGTCTCTCGGTGGTCAAGGTCAAGGTCTTCGACCTCAACGGCCTGACGGTCTTCTCGACCGAGGCGAAGCAGATCGGTGACGACAAGAGCGGCAACGCAGGTTTCCTGTCGGCGCGCGCAGGGCGCGCGGCCAGCGAGCTCACCCACCGCGACACCTTCAGCGCGTTCGAGCAGGTCATCGAGGACCGCGACGTGCTCTCGAGCTACATCCCGATCCGCGACCAGGCGAGCGGCGACCTGGTCGGCGTGTTCGAGATCTACGCCGACGTCACCCCGTTCCTGGCCAAGATCAACCGCACGACCTGGGTGACGGTGAGCATCGTGGTGGCGATGCTGGCCCTGCTCTACCTCGCCCTGTTCTTCATCGTGCGGCGCGCCGACCAGATCATCAAGGCGCAGGAAGAGCGCGCCTCCAAGGCGCAGATGCAGATCGCGCAGAGCGAGAAGATGGCCTCGCTCGGCCAAATGGTCGCCGGTGTCGCGCACGAGCTGAACACGCCGCTCGCCTTCGCGCGCAGCAATCTTGCCATGATCAACGACTTCCTCAAGGAGCTCAGCCCGCAGCTGTCCTGGGGCGGCAAGATCATGCGCGAGCTGCGCGGCTGCGACGCCAATGGGCGGGCGGTGGTCCGCATCAAGGTCAACGACAAGACCCGCCATCTGGTCAGCCGCTACGATGAGAACCTGACGCTGGGACAGCTCTCGCAGATGCTCGACGACACCCATGTGGGGCTCAACCACATCGCCGAGCTGGTCGTAAACCTGCGCGACTTCACCCGGCTGGATCGCGCCAAGGTCGATCACTACGACGTCAACAAGGGTGTGGAAACCACTCTCTACATCGCCAAGACCGCGATCCCCGAGCAGATCACCGTCGACAAGGATCTCGGCGAGCTGCCCGAGATCCGCTGCATGCCGTCGCAGGTCAACCAGATTCTCATCAATCTCCTGACCAATGCCGCGCACTCGATCACCGGCAACGGCAAGATCACCATCCGCACGCGCAGCGAGGACGAGCGGGTGAGAATCGAGGTCGAGGACAACGGTTGCGGCATTGCCGAAGACATACTGCCGCACATCTTCGAGCCCTTCTACACCACCAAGGACTCCGAAAAGGGCTCCGGACTGGGCCTTTCGATCGTGCACGACATCGTGCGCGAGCATGGTGGCGAGATCACCGTCGACTCGGCGATCGGCCGCGGCAGCCGGTTCACCGTAATCCTGCCGGTCGACCAAGACTCGGCCAAGGCGGCCAAGGCCGCGTAGGAATGTCCCCCGCAACGCGCACGGACGCCTCGAAAACCCGAATGGGTGAGGTCAAGGCCATGAACGCACAGAGAGCACGGGTACTCTTCGTCGACGACGAACCGCAGGTGCTAAACACCATGCGCTGGATGTTCCAGCGCGACTACGAGGTCACGCTCGCCAATGGCGGCCAGCAGGCAATCGACACGCTGTCAAAGGAGCGCTTTGACGTCATCGTCAGCGACCAGCGCATGCCGGGAATCAGCGGCGTCGAGGTGCTGCGCGAAGCCAAGCGGTGCTCGCCGCACTCCATGCGCATTCTGCTCACCGGCTATGCCGACATGCGCGCGACCATCGACTCGGTCAACGACGGCGAGATCTTCCGCTACATCACCAAGCCCTGGGTCAACGATGAGCTCAAGGAGATCGTTCGCCTGGCTGCCGAGACCGCGCGCAAGACCGGCGCCTACGCCAAGAACGACGAGCCTGCGCCGGCCGATGGGGCGAAGCTGGAAAACATCCTGGTCATCGACGCCGAGGCGCAGACGACGGCGGCGATCCGCGAGCTGATGGGCGATCTTTGCAACGTCGAGCACGCGTCCAGCGCCGACCAGGCCCTCGACCTGCTGGAGGGGCACGAGTTCGGCGTGCTGGTCTCGAACACGCGCCTGGGCACGACCGACGTCACCGCGCTGATCAAGCTGCTCAAGGCCCACCACCCGGAGATCGTCACGCTGGTGGTCAGCGATCAGGCCGATGCCTACCTGGTGATGGACCTGATCAACCAGGGCCAGATATTCCGCTTCCTGAAGAAGCCTATCCTGAGCGGCCAGTGCCGGCTCGGGCTGCTGGCCGCGATGCAGAAGCATCGCCAGCTGAAGGCGAGCCCCGAGCTCGCCAGGCGCCACCAGGTGGAGGGATTCAACGGCGGCGGCCCGCGGATCACCGTGGCCTCCAGGCCAGCAACCAAACCGGAAAGCCAGGACGGCAAGTTCCTGGAGCGCATGCTGTCGCGGGTGAGCTCCCTGCCGCGGCGCCTGTTCTTCGCCCACTGAGCACGCACGGCGGCGCGGCGGTCCTCCCCGCCGCGTTTGCCGCCTCACGCCCCCAGGCGCGGCGGCCGATCGGCTATCCGTCGCTAGGAGATGGTGTCGCGGTAGGCGTGCCAGGTGGCGAAGCCGATCCACGGCATCGCCACGGCCAGCCCGATGAACATCGTCAGCAGGCCGACCCCCACCAGCGCGACGATCAGCGCGGCCCACAGCGCCATCGGCACCAGATTGGCGCGCACCGCGGCCCAGCTCGCGAACACCGCGTTCATGGTGTCGATCTCGCGATCGAGCAGCAGGGGCACCCCGAAGGCCGTGATCGCGAAGGTCAGCGCCGCGACCACCGCGCCGACACCGATGTAGGTGACCGCGAACGGCCAGCTCTCGGTGAACAGGAACACCACCGGGATGAAGTTCTCCCAGGTCGGCGTGATCTGGTGGAAGGTGATCGCGAAGGCGAGCTGGGAAAGCATCATCCACACCAGGAAGATCACCATCAGCAGCACGCCCATGGTCGCGATGCTCACGTCGTTGCGCCGCCAGCCGGTCAGGATTCGGTGCAAGGTCGGGCGCTCGCCGCGCTCGATGTGCCGGCTCACCTCGTAGAGCCCGATCGCCAGCAGCGGCGCCACCAGGAAGAAGCCCGCGGTCAGCGGCGGTACCAGGAAGAACAGGCCCGCCCAGGCGAGCCCGAAGGTGAGCACGTAGCCCGCAGCGACGAAGACCAGCCCGTAGCCAATGCTGAGCGCCGGCGCGCGCTTCATGTCCTCCCAGCCCTGCTTCAGCCACAGCCAGGGGCGACCGCGCTCCAGGGTGCGGATCTGCAGGTCAATGCTGGCCTGCTCTCGTGCGAAGGTGCGGTAGTACATGCGCGGCTCCTCTGCTGGTCATCCGAAGCCCCCGCGCCGCTGCCGGCCGGGCGCCTCTAATGTTGAGTCTTTCACTCAGCTTAGACCGTCCGGACCGGAATTCACCCCCCACAGCAGGGAAACCCGGCCTGTTGCGCCGCAGCAAGAAGCGGCGCCTCAGGGCGCCGCCTTTTCAGGGTGCCGGACCGAGCCGGCGGCTCAGGTGCGCTTGCGGGCCGCGATACGCATCCGCAGGGCGTTGAGCCGAATGAAGCCCTCGGCGTCCTTCTGATCGTAGGCCCCGGCATCGTCCTCGAAGGTGGCGATGCTGGCGTCGAACAGGCTGTCGCTCAGCGAGCGGCGTCCGGCGACGTAGACGTTGCCCTTGTAGAGCTTGACCCGCACGGTGCCGTTCACCGAGGACTGCGAGGCATCGATCATTCCCTGCATCATCTGCCGCTCGGGGCTGAACCAGTAGCCGTTGTAGATCAGGCTGGCATAGCGCGGCATGAGCTCGTCCTTGAGGTGCGCGACCTCGCGGTCCAGTGTCAGGCTCTCGATCGCCCGATGGGCCTTGAGCATGATCGTGCCGCCGGGGGTCTCGTAGCAGCCGCGCGACTTCATTCCCACGTAGCGGTTCTCGACGATGTCCGCGCGCCCGATGCCGTTCTCGCCGCCGAGACGATTGAGCCTCGCCAGCACCTCGGCGGGCGAGAGCTGCTCGCCGTCGATGGCCACGATGTCCCCGCGCCGGTACTCCAGCTCGAGGTAGGTCGGCTCATCCGCTGCCCGCTCGGGCGCCCGGGTCCAGCGCCACATCTCCTCCTCGGGCTCCGCCCAGGGGTCCTCGAGCACGCCGCCCTCGTAGGAGATGTGCAGCAGGTTGGCATCCATCGAGTAGGGCGATTTCTTGCCCTGCTTGGCGAAGTCCACGGCTATGCCGCGAGCCTGGGCGTAGGCCATGAGCTTCTCGCGCGAGAGCAGGTCCCACTCGCGCCAGGGGGCAATGATCTTGATGTCGGGCTTGAGCGCGTAGGCGCCGAGCTCGAAGCGGACCTGGTCGTTGCCCTTCCCGGTTGCACCGTGCGCGATCGCATCAGCCCCTGTTGCCACCGCCACCTCGACCAGTCGCTTGGCGATCAGCGGGCGCGCGATGGAGGTGCCGAGCAGGTACTCGCCCTCGTACAGGGCATTGGCGCGAAACATCGGGTAGACGAAGTCGCGCACGAACTCCTCGCGCAGATCGTCGATGTAGATCTCCTTCACGCCCATCGCCTGCGCCTTCGCGCGCGCCGGCTCGAGCTCCTCGCCCTGGCCGATGTCGGCGGTGAAGGTGACGACCTCGCATTGATAGAACTCCTCGAGCCAGCGCAGGATCACCGAGGTATCCAGGCCGCCCGAGTAGGCGAGCACAACCTTCTTCACACCAGCCATAGGACTGCCACTCCCAGACAGAAGACGAGCGGGGATGCGCGATCGGCGAATCTGCCGCCGCGTGCGCGGAGCATCGCGGCGAGCGCGGGATTATACCCGAGTTTCGGAAGGCTTCGCCGGTGGGCGGCTAGTTGATGACCTGGAGCTCGACGCGCCGGTTCAGGTCGCGGCCCGCCGCGGTGCGATTGCTGGCGAGCGGTCGCGCCTCGCCCAGGCCGGTGATGCTGATCTGCCGCGCGGGGACGCCCTCGGCGAGCAGGAAATCGCGCACCGCCTGCGCGCGCCGCAGCGATATCCGCCGGTTGACCGCCTCGGTGCCGCGATCGTCCGTGTAGGCCGCGACCAGCACCCGGCGCTCGGGCGGTCCGGCGGCGACGAAGCGGGCGATCGCCCGCAGGCTCCGCTCGGCCTGGCCCGTGGGTGCGACCTCGCCGCTGCGATAGCGCACCGTGCCGTTGCGCAAGGCAGTGGTATCGATTCCGCGCAGATCGCCCCGGCATTCCAGGAAGCGGTCGAAGGCGGGGGTGAAGCGGACCGCGGAGATCAGGGCCGCGGCGCCCGGACCGCCGCCGAAGAAGACCGCCGGGTGCAACCCTTCCTCGAGCTCGGCGAGCATGCGCTCGGCGTCGGCAGCGAAAATGCGCAAGCGGCCCGCGCCACGCTCCAGGCTGGCGCCACCGATCTCCTCGATCGCGTGCCCGGGCCGCCACTCGGGCGGGACCACGCGCAAGGTGGCCTCGCCAGCCTCGAGGTCACCGCGCAGGATCTCGAGCTCGAACATCAGCGGGCTGTCGGCGTGCTGGGAGAAGCGCGCGCGCCCAAGTGCGGGCACCGTGTGCAGGAGCCGGCACTGCCCGGGGCCGCGCTCGAAGCTCCAGTCCGACTGCACCGGATCGGCGCCGAAGAAGCGCTCACCGCCAAGGGCGCCGGAGGCGGCGCACAAGGCACCGGCCAGCAACATCGCTTTCGTCGATCGGATCTGGGCAACCATCGCGAGCCTCGCCGGGCGCTCCAGGGTCCGCGCATGCAGCGCCTCGCGCCCACCATCTGCAATTGGGATCGGCCGAGCGTGGCGATACCTTTAGGCAAGCCGCGCGCCGGCGGCTCGCTCAGGCGCCGAGAAAGGCCTCGAGCTCGGCCAGGAACCGGGCCGGCTGCTCGGCGTGGACCCAGTGCCCCGCGCCCTCGACGGTGCGGACCTCGGCGGCCGGAAACCAGCGTCGAATCGCCTCATGGTGCTCGGGCAGGATGTATTGCGAGTGCTCACCGCGCAGGAAGACGCTCGGACCGGTATAGGGACGGGCATCCGGCGCGGGTTTGGGATAGCCGGTCAGGGCGGCCATGGAATCCCGGATCGCCGCCAGGTTGACCCGCCAGCGCAGCGCCCCGTCCGTGCTCACCAGGTTGGTGAGCAGAAACTGGCGCAGCCCGGTGTCCGGTACCTGTTCGCGCAGCGCGGCGTCCACCGCCGCGCGAGTGCCCGCCGCGGCCAGGTCCACCGCCAGCAGGGCGGCCACCAGCTCATCGTGGTCGTGCGCGTAGCGCACCGGCGCGATGTCGACCACCGCCAGACGGCTAACCCGCTCGGGGTCGCGCAGGGCGGTGACCATGGCCACCTTGCCGCCCATGCTGTGCCCGACCAGCGTCGCCGCGCCCAGCCCTTCGCTCTCCAGCATGGCCTGCAGGTCCGAGGCCATGAGGGGGTAGTCCATGGCCTCGCGGTGCGGCGAGGCGCCGTGGTTGCGCAGGTCCACGCTCCAGACCCGGAACCGCTCGCCGAGCCGCCGCGCGACGCTGGCCCAGTTGCGCCCCGAGCCGAACAGGCCGTGCAGCAGCACCAGCGGCTCGCCCGAGCCTTGTACCTGCACCCGCAGGGGGACGACGCCCGAGCCCGACGCGGGGCGTCGGCTCACCGCGGGCGGCCTCGCTTCTTCTCAGCCCTGCCGGGGGCCGCAGAACTCGCTGGCGGGCGCGGCCGGGCCTGCGCCGGCCCGTTGCCGGTATCGGTGGTAAAGCTCACCAGATCGCGCACCTCGCGCACCGCCACCGAGAGCATGGCGAGATCCGGCGCCGTGCCCACCGCCTGCAGCTCGGCGAGCACGTTCAGCCAGCGCTCGCAATCCGCCGCGCGCTCGCCGAGCCAGCGCTCGACCGCGCCAGCGGATTTTCCGCGTGCCGGCTTGCTCGCCAGGACCGCGGCCACCAGCGCGCTCTGCTGGGCGTACACGTCGTCGGCCAGCGCCGCGCAGGCCATGGTCTGCCAGTAACCGTCGGGCGCGAGACCGCCGATCTGCTCGCGCAGCCAACGCAGGCCCAGGCGCTCGCCGAGATCGAAGGAGAGCGCGGCGATCTGCGCCACGCCGAAGCCCGTCTGCGCCCTCACCCGGGTGAAATCGAGCGCGCCGTAAAGGATTCGCATGCTCGCGGCCCAGTGCGCCAGTTCCTCGCTCACGCCCTGATCGCGGTAGCCCTGGACACGGCGCGCGAACTGCTCGCGCTCGGCCTCGACCAGCGCCTGCGGCAGCGCCGCGCGCAACTCGCTCACGCCGGGCGCAAACTGCTCGATGGTCTCGGCAATCGCCAGCGGCTGCACCTGGTGGCGCAGGAACCACAACGCCGCGCCCTTGAGCAGGCGCACGCCCTCGATGAAGAGCGCGGTCGCCTGAGCCGCACCCGGGCAGTTGTCCGGCTGCTCGACCGCCGTCCAGTAGTCGCGCAAGGCGAAGACCTCGCGCGCGGCCGTGTAGCAACGCGCAACCTCGGCGGAGCTCGAACCCGTCTCCTCGCGCAGCCGATAGACCAGCGTGGGACCGACCCGGTCCACCAGGCTGTTGGTGACCATGGTGGCGATGATCTCGCGCTTGAGCCGGTGCCCGCCCATCTCGAGCGCGTAACGCTCGCGGATCGGCCGTGGAAAGTACAGGGTCAGCTCGGTGCCGAAATACGGGTCGTCGGCGAGCTGCCCTTGCAGCAGGTCCTCGTAGAGCTCGATGGCGCTGTAGGCGAGCACGATTGCCAGCTCGGGGCGAGCGAGACCCTCGCCCTGCTTACGCCGCTCCTCGATGGTCTCGTCGTCGGGCAGGAACTCCAGGCGACGGTCGAGGCGCCCGCCGCGCTCCAGCGCGCGCAGGTAACGCGCATGCTCATCGAGCAGCGCCGGGGCCTGCTCGGTGAGAATGCTGAGCGCCAGTGATCGACGCTGATTGTGGGCGAGCACGTGTTCGCACACCTCGTCCGCCATGCTGGCCAGCAGCCGATCACGTTGCTTGCGCGTGAGATCCCCCGCCTGCAGCACCGAGTTGAGGAGGATCTTGATGTTGACCTCGTGGTCCGAGCAGTCGACCCCGCCGGAGTTATCGACGAAATCGGTATTGAGCGCGCCACCGCCGGCCGCGAATTCGATGCGCCCGAGCTGGGTGAATCCCAGGTTGCCGCCCTCGCCGGCGACCTTGCAGCGCAGCTCGCTGCCATCCACCCGGATCGCGTCATTGGTGCGATCGCCGGCCTCGGCGTGCGACTCGGTGCTGGCCTTGACGAAGGTGCCGATGCCCCCGTTCCACAGCAGGTCAACCGGGGCCATCAACATGGCCCTGATCAATTCGTTCGGCGCCATGCGCTCGGCCTCGATGCCGAGCGCTGCGCGCACCTGTGGCGACAGCGCGATGCTCTTCTCCTGCCGCGAGTACACTCCGCCACCCGCCGAGATCTTGCTCGCGTCGTAGTCGGCCCAGCTCGAGTGCGGCAGCGCGAAGAGCCGCGCGCGCTCGGCGAAGCTCGCCGCCGGATCCGGATCGGGATCGAGAAAGACGTGCAAGTGATTGAAGGCGGCGACCAGCTTGATCTGCCTGGACAGCAGCATGCCGTTGCCGAACACGTCGCCCGCCATGTCGCCGATGCCAACGACCGTGAACAGCTCGGCATCGATGTCGTGGCCGCGCTCGCGAAAGTGCCGCCTGACCGCCTCCCAGGCGCCGCGCGCGGTGATGCCGAGCTTCTTGTGGTCGTAGCCGGCCGAACCGCCCGAGGCGAACGCATCGCCGAGCCAGAACCCGTATTCCTCGGCTACGGCGTTGGCTAGATCGGAGAAGGTCGCCGTGCCCTTGTCAGCGGCAACGACGAGGTAGGGATCATCGCCATCGTGGCGCACGGTGTGCGCGGGCGCGACGACCTCGCCATCGACCAGGTTGTCGGTCAGGTCGAGCAGACCGCGGATGAAGCTGCGGTAGCACTCCTTGACCTCGCGCAAGATATCCTCGCGCCCGCCGGCGGCGGGCGGGCGCTTGACGATGAAGCCCCCCTTCGCGCCCACCGGGACAATGAGCGTGTTCTTGACCAGCTGGCTCTTCATCAGCCCGAGGATCTCGGTGCGGTAATCCTCCTTGCGGTCCGACCAGCGCAGCCCCCCGCGCGCCACCGCGCCGCCGCGCAGGTGCACGCCCTCCACGCGGGGCGAGTAAACGAAGATCTCGAACGCCGGCCGCGGCGCCGGCATGTCGGGGACCCGGGTCGGGTCGACTTTGAACGAGAGGTAGGGCTTGGGTTCGCCTTCCGCGCCGGTCTGGAAGAAGTTGGTGCGCAGCGTGGCCTGGATCACCGTCAGGTAGCGGCGCAGGATCCGGTCCTCGTCGAGGCTGCTGACCGCGTCGATGGCCTCGCCGATCCTACCGACCAGATCCTCCTCGTCGCTGGCGTCCTCGGCACGGCGCTGCGGATCGAAACGCAACCGAAAGAGCGCGATCAGCAGCTTGGCCACCCCGGCGTTGCGGGCCAGCGCGTCGGCCATGTAAGCCTCGCTGAAGCTGGCGTTCACCTGGCGCAGGTACTTGCTGTAGGCGCGCAGCGCCCCGGTCTCGCGCCAGTCGAGCTGCGCGCCGAGCACCAGGCGGCTGAAGCCGTCGCTCTCAGCCTGCCCGCTCCAGGCGCGTGCGAAGGCCTCCTGGAAGATCCCCTTGACCTCCTCGGTCGCGAACTCCAGGCCAGGGGCGTGGCGCAATCCGAAATTGTGGATCCATACCACGGGCGAGCCCGCCGGGCGGATTCGGTGGGGGTGCTCGAACATCACCTCCACGCCCATGCTCTCCAGCATCGGCAGGGTTCGGGAGAGAAAGATCGGCTCGCCGCGACGATAGACGCGAAAGCGCAGCGAGCCCATCGGCGCCTCGGGCGGTCGCGAGAGGCTCATGTCGATCTCGCGCGGCCCGCTCACCCGCTCGAGGTGCTCGATGTCGTAGACCGCCGTGCGCGGTCCGAACTGCTCGCGGTAGCCAGCCGGAAAGGCCTTGCCGTAGCGTTCGAAGAGTTGGTTGCCCCGCTCCTCGCCGAAGTGCTCGAGCGCGACCTCGTAGAGCACGTCTTCCCAGCGCCGGGCGACCTCGCGCAGCTTGGCCTCGATCTCGTCCAGATCGTAGGCCGGGACCTTGCCGGGCTCGGTGCGCACGATCAGGTGCACGCGGGCCAGGGATTCCTCGGCGATCTGCACGGTGAACTCGAAATCGACGCCGCCGAAGGCCGCCATCAGCACGTCGCTGATCTTGACGCGCAGCTCGGTGTTGTAGCTGTCGCGGGGGACGAACACCAGACAGGAGACGAAACGCGAGAACGCGTCGCGGCGCACGAACAGGCGAACCTGGCGGCGGTCCTGAAGCCCGAGGATGCCCAGGCTGGTGGTCACCAGTTCGTCCTCGGGAACCTGGATCAGTTCGTCGCGCGGGTAGCTCTCCAGGATGTGCACCAGGGCCTTGCCGTCGTGGCTGTTCTTGGGCAGCGCCGCGCGTTCGACAACGCGCTGCACCTTGCGCCTGAGCACGGGTATCCGCCGCGGGCTGACGTTGTAGGCGCCCGAGGTGTAGAGCCCGAGGAAGCGGTGCTCGCCGATGACGGCGCCCGCGGCGTCGAAGCGCTTGATCCCGATGTAGTCCATGTTCACCGCCCGGTGAACGCGGGAGCGGGAGTTGCTCTTGGTGAGGATCAGCAGCTGGGGCTTGCGCGCCAGCCGCTGCAGCTCGGGCGGCAGCCCGGAGAAGCTGCGCGACACCCCTCCGGTTTCGGTGTCGCGCAGGATGCCCAGGCCGGTGCCCGGCACGCCTTGCAGGACGTCGCCCTCACCCTGGCGAATGAGCTCGTAGCAGCGATAGCCGAGAAAGGTGAAATTATCCTCGCGCGCCCAGGACAGGTAGGCGCAGTCCTCCTCGACGTCGGCCGCCGGCAGCGGCGGCGGCCGTTGCCCGATCTCCTCGATGGCGCCGTGCATGCGCTCGCGCATCTGCTGCCAGTCCGCGACCGCAACGCGAACCTCGGCGAGCGCGCCGGAAATCCCCTGCTGCAGGGTCTTGAGCACCGCGCGGTCGGTCTGGCGGTCGACCTCGAGGTGCATTGCGGACTCGCGCCGGGCGCCCTCGATCGCGGCGTCGGGCTGGTGCAGCTCGAGCAGCTTCCCCGCGCGATCGCGGCTGACCAGGAGCACCGGGTGGATGAGCAGGTGCAAGCTGAGCCCAAGCCGGGCCACCTCCATGTTCACCGAGTCGACGAGGAAGGGCATATCGTCGTGGTTGATCTCGATGATGGTGTGGGTCGATTCCCAGCCGTGCTCCTCGTAGTCCGGGTTGTAGACCTTGATGTGCGGCCGCCCGGAGGGGCGGCGCTGCAGCGCGCCCCACTGGGCCAGCGCCGCGCCGTAGAGATCCTGGGCCCGGCGGGCGACCAGATCGCGCGCCGCGACCCGCCGGTAGTACTGCTCGACGAACCGCGTCGCCTGCTCGAGCTGCTCGGCGGCCAGGCTCTTGCGCAGGAGAGTTACGACTTCCTCGAGGGTCTCGCCCTTGCGGCGCTCGCTGTCGTGCATGCCCCCCCCTTGAGCACCGCCCGCCCCGCACCCCGCGGAGCGCCTCGAGCGCGCGGCGAGTGATCTTGTCGTTTTCCGCCCTAGGCGAGCAGCCGATCAGCGTCCCTTCTTGCGCGGCGGCGGCAGGTCCGTGATCGTTCCCGCCGCAACCTCGGCGGCAAAGCACAGGGTCTCGGACAGGGTCGGGTGCGGGTGAATGGACAGGCCGATATCCTCGGCCTCGGCGCCCATCTCCAGCGCCAGCACCGCCTCGGCGATCAGCTCACCGGCATTGGTCCCGACGATGCCGGCACCCAGCAGCCGGTGCGAGGACTTGTCGAACAGCAGCTTGGTCATGCCCTCCGAGCGGCCGAGCGCGAGCGAGCGCCCGCTGGCGGCCCAGGGGAACACCGCCTTCTCGTACTCGACCCCCTCGGCCTTGGCCTCGGTCTCGGTGAGGCCGGCCCAGGCGATCTCGGGATCGGTGTAGGCGACGGAGGGGATCGCGCGCGCGTCAAAGGCGCTCTTCTCGCCCGCGGCGACCTCGGCGGCGACCTTGCCCTCGTGGGTGGCCTTGTGCGCGAGCATCGGCTGGCCGACGATGTCGCCGATCGCGAAGATGTGCGGCACGCTGGTACGCATCTGCCGGTCCACGGGGATGAAGCCCTGCGCATCGACCTTAACCCCCGCGTTCTCGGCCCCGATCAGCGCGCCGTTGGGGCGCCGGCCGACCGCGACCAGCACGCGGTCGAAACGCTCGCTGGACGGCGCACCCTCGCCGCCGAAGCTGACCTTCAGACCGCTCTTCTGCGCCTCGATGCGCTCCACCCCCGTGTTGAGCAGGATCGCCTCGTAGCGCTTGGCGAGGCGCTCGCGCAACGGCTTGACCAGATCGGGGTCGCAGCCGGGCATCAGGGTCGGGCTCAGCTCCACGACGCTCACCCGGGAGCCGAGCGCTTCGTACACCGTGGCCATCTCCAGGCCGATGATGCCGCCGCCGACCACCAGCAGCCGCGAGGGGATATCCTCGAGCCGCAGCGCGCCGGTGGAGTCGAAGATGCGCGGGTCTTCGGGCAGGCCGGGAATGCGGGCGGCGTGCGAGCCCGCGGCGATGATCGCCTGCTCGAAGGCGATGAGCTGCTTGCCGTCGGCCCCTTCCACCTCGATCTCGTGCGCCGAGACGAAGCGCCCGTAACCGCGCACCACCTGCACCTTGCGTTGCTTGGCGAGGCCGGCCAGGCCGCCGGTGAGCCGGCCGATGACCTGATCCTTCCACTCGCGCATCTTCTCCAGCTCGAAGCGCGGCGCGCCGAAGCTCACGCCGTGGGCGTCGAGCTCGCGGGCCTCGTTGACGATCTGCGCCAGGTGCAGCAGCGCCTTGGACGGAATGCAGCCGACGTTCAGGCAGACGCCGCCGAGCTGCGCGTAACGCTCCACCAGCACCGTGCGCTTGCCGAGGTCCGCGGCCCGAAAAGCGGCGGTGTAGCCGCCCGGTCCCGCGCCCAGCACCACCACCTCGGCCGTGACATCGGCCTTGGCCGCAGGCCGGGCGCTCGCGGCTCGCGGGCTGGTGGTCTGCTCCGCCGCGGCGGTCGCGGGTGCGGTCTCGGGCGCAGGTTCGGCAGCCGCGCCCTGCGCCGCCTCGACCTTCAGGCTCAGGATCGCCACCCCCTCGGAGACGCGATCGCCGACCTTCACCAGAACCCTCTCCACCACGCCGGCGCGCGGCGACGGTACCTCCATGGTCGCCTTGTCGCTCTCCAAGGTGATCATGGGGTCCTCGGCCTTGATCCGATCCCCGGGACCGACCTGCACCTCGATGATCTCGACGTCCTTGAAGTCCCCGATGTCGGGCACTTTGACTTCGATCGTTTCGCTCATGGGGAGATCTCGCAGTCGCTCGCGCGCATGGCCGCTACAGCAGGACGCGACGCATGTCGCCGAGCAGCTTCGCCAGCGTGGTGGTGAAGCGCGCAGCCGCGGCGCCGTCAATCACCCGGTGATCGTAGGACAGCGAGAGCGGCAACATCAGCCGCGGGACGAACTGGCCGTCCTGGTAGAGCGGCTTGAAGCTGGCCCGCGAGACGCCGAGGATCGCAACTTCCGGCGCATTCACGATTGGCGTGAACGCTGTCCCGCCGATACCGCCCAGGCTGGAGATGGTGAAGGAGGCCCCCTGCATCTGCGTGGGCGAGAGCTTGCCGTCGCGGGCCTTGGCGCTGATGGTCGCCAGCTCGGCGGTCAGGTCCCAGAGACCCTTGGCATCCACGTGGCGGACCACCGGCACGACCAGGCCGTTTGGCGTGTCCACGGCGATGCCGAGATGGTAGTAACGTTTGTAGACCAGGTTCTCGCCGTCGCCCGCCAGCGAGGTGTTGAACTCGGGGTGCGTCTGCAGGGCCTTCACCGCCGCCTTCATCAGGAACGACAGCATGGTGATGCGCACGCCGCGCTGCTTCGCCTCCTCGGCCAGTCCCTTGCGGAAGCGTTCGAGATCGGTGATATCGGCCTCGTCGTGCTGGGTGACGTGGGGCACGTGCAGCCAGCTGCGATGCAGGTTGACCCCGGCGATGCGCTTGATGCGCGAGAGCGGCTTAGTCTCGGTCGGGCCGAACTTCGAGAAGTCGATCGCCGGCAGCTCGGGGAGCGCGAAGGCGCCGGCGGCGGCGGCGCGCGGCACGGCCAGCTCGCCCTTGACGTAGGCCTGCACGTCCTCACGGCGTATCCGCCCCTTGGGCCCGCCGCCCTGCACCCGGGTCAGATCGACGCCGAGCTCGCGCGCGAACTTGCGTACCGCTGGGCTGGCATGCGGCAAGCCACCCTTGGGCCGATCGGTGGGCAACTCTTCCACCGGCGGCGGCTTGAAATGATGCTCGGCCGCACCCGGCTCCGGCGCCGATGCGACCACCGGTTCGGCCGCCGGGCGCGAGGGCTCGGGCGGCGCGGCCGCTTGTGGCGGTGGCGCGGCCGGCGCCTCGTCACCGGCGGCGGCCGCCTCGAGCT
>JBFKOE010000026.1:0-15777 GCA_041629015.1 Gammaproteobacteria bacterium | reverse complement strand
TGCCGTCCGCAGCGTCCCGCAGCCCGCCGCCATGACCAACCCCGCAGCGCTCACCGCCACCACCGTGCTTCGCCTCAAGAAGGGCGAGGAGCGCCGGCTGCGCGCCGGCCATCTCTGGGTCTACAGCAACGAGATCGACGTCGAGCGCACGCCGCTGCGCGGGCTGGAGCCCGGGCAGGCGGTGCGCATCGAGTCCGCTTCGGGCAAGGCGCTGGGCAGCGGCTACGCCAACCCGCACTCGCTGATCTGCGCGCGCCTGGTCAGCCGGGACGCGCGCCGCGCCCTCGACCGCGCGCTGATCGCCGAACGGCTGCGCACGGCGCTCGACCTGCGCGAGCGGCTCTACGCGCGGCCGTTCTATCGTCTGGCTTTCGGCGAGGCCGACGGTCTGCCGGGGCTGGTGATCGACCGCTATGGCGAGATCTGCGTCGCCCAGCTCACCACCGCGGGCATGGATGCGCGCCGTGAGCAGGTCCTCGACGCCATTCGGGAGGTGTGCGCGCCGCGGGCGGTGGTCTGGCGCAACGACAGCCCGGTGCGCGACCTGGAGGGACTGGGGCGCTATGTCGAGGTCGCGTGCGGCGAGGTCCCGGAGACGGTGGAGTTGGAGGAGAACGGCTGGCGCTTCCGGGCGCGCGTGCTGGAAGGCCAGAAGACCGGCTGGTTCTTCGATCACCGCGAAAACCGCGCCCGCATGGCGCGCTACGCGCCCGGCGCGCGGGTGCTCGATGCCTTCAGCTACGCCGGAGCGTGGGCGGTTCAGGCGCTGGCCGCCGGGGCGGGCTCCGCGCTCTGCGTCGACGCCTCGCAGAGCGCCCTGCAGCTCGCCGCCGAGAACGCCGCGCTCAACGGCCTGGCCGATCGCCTCGAGGGGCTCCGTGGCGACGTCTTCGAGGTGCTGGCCGCGCTGCGGGCCGAGAACCGCCGCTTCGATCTGGTGATCCTCGACCCGCCGGCCTTCGTCAAGCGCAAGAAGGACCTGCCGCAGGGGAGCGAGGCCTACCGGCGCCTGAACCAGGCGGCCATGCAGCTGCTCGAGCCCGGTGGAGTGCTGATCTCGGCCTCCTGCTCGCACCACCTCGCGCGCGAGTCCCTGGTCGCCCTGATCGAGCGCGCCGCCCGCCACCTGGGGCTCGCCGCGCAACTGCTCGAGCACGGTCACCAGGCGCCCGATCACCCGGTCCACCCGGCCATTCCGGAGACCGCCTATCTCAAGGCGGTCACGGTCCGGGTGCTTCCGGGTGCGTGGTAGACTCGCGGCCCATGCCAACCCACCCCTTTGTCGACCCGGTCGCGCTGCAGCTGGGCCCGCTCAAGGTGCACTGGTACGGAATCATGTACCTGGTCGCGTTCGCGGCGGGCTGGTGGCTGGGCAGGGTGCGGGCCGCGCAGCCGTGGTCACCGGTGAAACCCGCGCAGGTCGGCGACCTGGTTTTCTACTGCGCGCTTGGCGCCGTGCTCGGTGGGCGCATCGGCTACACGCTGTTCTACAACCTGCCCGCCTTCGCCGCCAATCCGCTGGTGCTGTTGCGCATCTGGGAGGGCGGCATGTCGTTTCACGGCGGCTTCCTCGGCGTGCTGGCGGCGGTGTGGCTGTACGGGCGCCGAGCGGGGCCCGGTTTCTGGCGGCTGATCGATTTCGTGGCGCCCATCGTGCCCGTCGGCCTGGGCGCGGGGCGGATCGGCAACTTCATCAACGGCGAGCTCTGGGGGGCGCCGACCGCCGGCAGCTGGGGGGTGATCTTCCCGCTCGCCGGGCCGGAGCCGCGCCACCCGACCCAGCTCTACGAGGCGGCGCTCGAGGGGCTGGTGCTGTTCGCCGTGCTGTGGCTGTACTCGGCGCGACCGCGCCCGGTGATGGCGGCCTCCGGGCTGTTCGCGCTCGGCTACGGGGTGTTTCGCTTCGCGGTGGAGTTCGTGCGCCTGCCCGATGCGCACGTTGGCTATCTGGCCTTTGGCTGGCTGACCATGGGCCAGCTGTTGTCGGCGCCCATGATCGCGCTCGGCGCGGCCTTGCTGTGGGTCGCCTACCGGCGCCGCACGGCCACGGGGGAGACGGCTTGAGGCCGTACCTCGAACTCATGCGGCGCGTGCTCGAGACGGGCACCCGCAAGGGGGATCGCACCGGCACCGGGACGCTCAGCCTGTTTGGGCACCAGATGCGCTTCGACCTGGCGCAGGGCTTTCCCCTGGTGACCACCAAGAAGCTGCACCTGCGTTCCATCGTCCACGAGCTGCTGTGGTTCCTGAAGGGCGACACCAACACCCGCTACCTGCGCGACAACGGTGTCACCATCTGGGACGAGTGGGCGGATGCGAGCGGCGAGCTCGGCCCCATCTACGGGTGCCAGTGGCGCTCCTGGCCGACCCCGGACGGTGGCCACGTCGACCAGATCGCCGAGGCGGTGGAGATGCTGCGCGCGCGGCCGGACAGCCGGCGCATCCTGGTC
The DNA here is from genome assembly GCA_041629015.1 of Gammaproteobacteria bacterium. Lineage (GTDB taxonomy): Bacteria > Pseudomonadota > Gammaproteobacteria > QQUJ01 > QQUJ01 > JBFKOE01. The sequence goes on along the minus strand of JBFKOE010000026.1, from coordinate 13,327 downwards.
TCGGCCTGGAACGTGGCCGACCTGCCCGACGAGTCGCTGCCGCCGCAGGAGAACGTGCGTCGTGGCCGAATGGCGTTGGCCGCCTGCCACACCTTCTTCCAGTTCTACGTCGCCGAGGGGCGACTTTCCTGCCAGCTCTACCAGCGCAGCGCCGACATCTTTCTCGGCGTGCCCTTCAACATCGCCTCCTACGCGCTGCTGACCGCGATGATGGCGCAGGTGACCGGGCTGAAGCCGGGCGAGTTCGTCCATACCTTCGGCGACGCGCACCTGTACCTGAACCACTTGGAGCAGGCGCGCGAGCAGCTCACGCGCGAGCCCTACCCCTTGCCGACGCTCAGGCTGAACCCCGCTGTGAGATCGATCTTCGATTTCCGTTTCGAGGACATCGAGCTGCTGGAGTATCGGAGTCACCCGCACATCAAGGCGCCGGTGGCGGTCTAGCGAGTGGTTGCAGCTCCAGCCGCGAATACGCCCCGAGCCAGGCTTGGCAAGTCGCGAATGAATTCGCTCCCACAGCTTGTCGTCCGGTAGGAGCGGCTTCAGCCGCGAAAAAGACTCATGCTTCTCTCCCTGATCGTCGCCATGGACCGCAATCGCCTGATCGGCAGCGACAACCGTCTGCCCTGGCACCTGCCGGCGGACCTCAGGCACTTCAAGGACCTGACCCTGGGCAAGCCGGTAGTGATGGGACGGCTCACGTACGAGTCCATCGGCCGGCCGCTGCCCGGAAGGCACAACATCGTCATCAGCCGCGATCCGCGCTACCGGGCCGAGGGCTGCACGATCGTGCCCTCGATCGAGGATGCCTTGGCGGCGGCCGAGGGTGCCGCGGAGGTGATGGTGATCGGCGGGGCTTCACTGTACGCCGCCTACCTGCCGCGCGCGGGCAGGCTCTATCTCACCCGCATCGACGCGGCCTTCGAAGGCGATGCCTGGTTCCCGGAGCTCGACCCGTCCGCGTGGCGCGAGGTCGCGCGCGAGGCGCACCCGGCGGACGCCGACAACCCCCACCCCTACGCCTTCATCGTCCTCGAGCGCGTCGAGCCCTAGGGTCTGGATGGCTGGGCGCCCGGCCGCGTCCGCGGAGGCTCGGCGTGCGGTGCGGTGCCGCCCGCGGCCGGTTGCGGGCGCCGCAACTGCGGTGAGCCACCGCGACCTGCGCGCGCTCAGCGCTCGCCTGGGCGGCAGTGCATGGCGCAGCTGACGCTGAAGCGCTCGGGGGGCTCGCGGCCGAGCCGCAGGGCCGTGAGCTCGCCGCCCCAGATGCAGCCGGTGTCCACGCAATGTGCGCCACCGCTGGCATGGAATCCCAGGGTGGACCAGTGGCCGAACACGATGCGCTCGCCGGCGCTGGCGCGCCCGGGCACCGCGAACCACGGTAGGTATTTCTGCGACTGGCTTCCCGGAGGGCCTTTGGCGCCGAGCGCGAGCCGGCCCTTGGCGTCGCAGAAGCGCAGGCGCGTGAAACAGTTGGTGATGTAGCGCAGCCGCTTCCAGCCGCTCAGCTTTGCGCTCCACAGCGCCGGCCCGTCACCGTACATGTTGCGGAAGAAGGCGTCGTGCTCCTCGCCGCGCAGCACCGCTTCAAGCTCGGCGGCCCGGGCGCAGGCCTCGGCGAGATCCCACTGTGGCGGCAGTCCCGCGTGCACGAGCGCCCAGCCGAGTGTGGCGTCGCTGTGCAGCAGCGGGCGGGCGCGCAGCCAGTCGAGCAACTCCTCGCGATCCGGTGCCTGCAGCACAGGCTCCAGGTGGTCCTTGCGGCGCGGCGGGCGCACGCCGGCGGCGATGGCCAGAAGGTGCAGGTCGTGATTGCCCAATACCACCTGCGCGCGCTCGCCCAGCCCGCGCACGAAGCGCAGCACCTCCAGGGATTGGCTGCCCCGGTTGACCAGGTCGCCGGTCAGCCAGAGGCGGTCGCGCTCGGGATCGAAGCCAAGGGCATCGAGCAGCGCCCGCAGCTCGTCGTAGCAACCCTGCACGTCGCCAATTGCATAGACGGCCACTGGCGTTCCCGGCACTGCGGAAGGGGCGACCAGTATAGCGGTACCGCGCGGGGCCGGTAGCGACCGGGCCCGCGGGGCTGCAACTAGTGCAGGGTGTGGGGTACGGCGAGGCGGAAGGGATTGATCGGGGCGTCGAAGGTCACGCCGTCGTCGCCGATCATCTGGTAGCTACCCTGCATGCTGCCGACCGGGGTGCGAATCATCGCCGAGCTGGTGTAACGGAAGCCCTCGCCCGGCTTGAGGTAGGGGTGCTCGCCGACCACCCCTTCGCCGAACACCTCCTGGACGCTGCCGTCGGCGTCGGTGATCAGCCAGCGGCGCGTCAGCAGCCGCGCCGGCACCTCGCCGCGGTTGCGCATGGTGATCGTGTAGGCGAACACGAAGCGCTCCTCATCCGGCTCGGAATGCTCGTCCAGGTACTCGGTGACCACGTCGACGTCGATGAGGTGGGTCTTGGCGTCCATCGCTCGTTCCCCCGCTTTCGGCTACAGCATGTGGAGTGGCGCCGCGCGCCAAAGTTCCCGCGCTCAACCCGCGGCGAGCGCCGCGCCGAGCAGGCCGACGCGCTCGTTCACGACCAGGTGCAGCGGTATCGTCTGCAGCAGCCCGCGCATTCGGCCCTTGTCGAGAAAGCCTTCCAGGAAGCGCGCCCGAAAGGCGCCTGTCAGCACCTTGGGTGCTATGCCGCCGGCGACGTAGACGCCGCCGCGCGGCAGCACGGTGAGGGCGACGTTGCCCGCTTGCGCCCCGTAGAGCCGGCAATAGCGCGCAAGCGCCTCGACGGCGTGCGGATCCTTGCCCTCCAGGGCAGCGCGGCTGACTTGCGCGGCGCTCGGCGCGGCCGAGCCGGCGAGCCGGCGGTAGATGTACTCCAGGCCCGCGCCGCTCACCAAGCGCTCCCAGGACACGTGGCCGAACTCCTCGCGCAGGCTCGCCCACAGCTCGGCCTCCGGTGCGTCGCCGGGGCCGAAGTCGGTGTGCCCCCCCTCGGAGGCGAACACCCGGGCGCCGTGCTCCCTCGGCAAGGACAGGGCCACGCCCAGGCCGGTGCCGGCACCGAGCGCGACGCGCAGGCCATCGCGGGACGGTTCGCCCGCCTGCAGGATCTCGAGGTCGCTCGCGGCCAGCGCGTCGAGCCCGTGGGCGACGGCAACGAAGTCGTTGATCAGCTGCACCCGCTCTATGCCGGTGCGCTGGCGCACCTCGGCCGCGCGCACCCGCCAGTCACGGTTGGTCAGCGCGGCGCTCGCGGCGTCGACCGGGCCCGCCACCGCCAGGCAGGCGCGCTCGGCGGGTGGCTCGCCCGGCTCTGCCGCGCGCAGGAAGTGATCGAGCAGCTCGCCGAAGGAGGAAAAGTCATCGTTCGTGTGCAGGGCCTCGTGCACGACCGTGAGGCCGGTTGCTGCGCGCCGCGCGATCATCAGGCGGGAAGTCGTCCCACCGACGTCGGCCGCGAGTATGCGGGTCATTCGCCGCGGAGCGGGGGCAAGACGCTTTGCCTCGGCGCTGACCCGCGCGGGTCTCAGTCGCCCGCGCGGCCGAGCTCGCGGCCCACGCCCTCTGAATGCTGCCGCACGACGTCGATCGCGTTCTGCACGGCGTTGTACACGGCCAGCTCCATCGATTCGCGCTCGCTCTGGGAGAGCTGCGGGCCGGCGCCGAGGTCCTCGCGCAGATAGCGCGCCGGCAGCTGATTGAGCGCGGCGCAGGCGACCGCCTCGAGGAAGCGGTCCTCGTGCCCGAAATAGCCTTCACCCAGCGTTTCGCGAATCTTGGCGAACACCAGCTGCTCGTAGTAGTTGCGCACCGACTCGAACAGGGCCATGACAAGGTTCTCGCGTGCGCCGGTCTACGGCGCGGTTTCCGGTTGCGCTCAGGCGTCGGGCACGCGGATGGCTAGCACGTCGCACTTCGCGCCGTGCAGCACCGCGTTGGCCGTGGATCCGAGCAACAGGGCCAGCCCGTGACGCCCGTGGCTGCCGACGACGATCAGGTCGGCGCCGCACTCCTCGGCCAGGCGCAGGATCTCGCCCTTGGTCGAGCCCAGTTCGACGCGCCGCTCGGCGTCGTCGAGACCCAGTGTCTGCGCCAGTTCCGCGAGCCTGTTGCGCGCGTCTTCCAGCAGTTCGGCATCGACGTCCAGCGGCTGGGTGAGCATCAGGTCGTTCGAAAGATCGAGCGGCACGTGCTCGACGACGTGCACGAGGGTCGTCTTTGCCCCCGTGAGCCGCGCGATCTCGAGGGCGCGGTTGCCTATGAATTCGCTGTCGGGCGAAAAGTCCAGCGCCAGTAGCATGTGCTGGTAGGGCGCCATCGTCGCCAATCCCTCTTCAACGGTGGTTTATGTGGCTGGTCAACTGTGGTCTAATCACGCACCCACCAAGGTGACTTTACCCTAGGTTCGGCACTGGTGCCACCGGCGCCACTGGCCCTCGCGAAGAGCCCGCTCGGCGCGCGAGCATATGACCGACGGCGCGCCGCCGAGAGACCTCGATCACCCGGGCTTCGGGAAGGAATCGCGCAGCAATGAGCAAGAAGATGCGTGTCGGCGTAGTGGGTGTCGGTTACCTGGGGAAGATCCACGCGCGCATCTACGCCCGGATGGAGGCGATCGAGCTGATGGGCGTGGTGGACGTCGACGCGGACACCGCCGCGGCCGTCGCCGCCGAGTGCAACTGCCCCGCCTACACTGACATCGCGCAGCTCATCGACCAGGTCGATGCCGTCAGCGTTGTGGTGCCGACGTCGTTGCATCTCGAGGTGGCGCGACCGTTTCTGCAGCGCGGCATCCACATGCTGCTGGAGAAGCCGATCGCCTCCACGTTAGAGCAGGGTGAGGAGATCATCTGCCTGGCGGGCGAGTCCGGCGCGGTGCTGCAGATCGGGCACCTGGAGCGTTACAACGCCGGTGTCATGGCCCTTGCCGACCGGATCGCGAAGCCGCGCTTCATCGAGGCGCATCGGCTTGGTGAATTTGTCGCCCGCGCCACCGACGTGGACGTGATCACCGATCTCATGATTCACGACATCGACATCATCATGGCGCTGGTGGGCTCGAAGCTGCGCAGCATCTCCGCCATGGGCTTGCCGGTGCTGACCAATCACGTCGACATCGCCAATGCTCGGCTGGAGTTCGAGAACGGCTGCGTGGCCAACGTCACCGCCAGCCGCGTCTCCAGTAAGCGCCTGCGCCGCATACGCGTGTTCGAGGAGCACCGCTATGAGGCGCTCAATTTCATCGACCAGCAGATCGAGACGGTGTCCGCGACGCCCGCGGCCAAGGAGGGCGAGTGGCCGGAGATCGCGCGCGAGCAGGTGGCGATCGAGCCCCGCCAGCCGCTCGATGCCGAGCTCGAGGATTTCGCCCGTACCGTCCGCGAGGGCGGCAAGCCGCTGGTCGATGGCGCGACCGGGCAGGAGGCCTTGCGCGTGGCCATGCTGGTGAAGGAGGCGATCGGAACATGAGCGAGCGTGACGCACCGGTCCCCTACCTGGACCTGACCGGAGAATTCGCGGGCCTGCGGCAAGAGTGGTTCGACATGATCGGTTCCACGGGCGCGAGCGGGGGCTGGATCCTGGGCCCGAACGTGCGCGCGCTCGAGGAGGAGATCGCCGCCTACGTCGGCGTGGGGCAGGCCGTGGCGGTCGCCAATGGAACCGATGCCCTGATCCTTTCGCTGCGCGCGCTCGGCATCGGACCCGGCGACGAGGTCATCACCTCGCCGTTCACCTTCTTCGCCAGCGCCGAGGCGATTTCCGTGGTCGGCGCGCGACCGGTGTTCGCCGACCTCGACCCGGTCAGCTTCAACATCGACCCGGCGAGCGTCGAGCGAAAGCTCACCGAGCGCACCCGTGCGATTCTCCCGGTGCACATCTTCGGCTGTCCGGCGGACATGGGTGCGATCATGGATCTTGCCGGCACGCGCGGGCTCGCCGTGGTCGAGGATCTCGCCCAGGCCTTCGGTGCCGAGCACGCCGGACGCAAGGTGGGATCGATCGGCACCGCCGGCGCGACCAGCTTCTACCCGACCAAGGTGCTCGGCTGCTACGGCGACGGCGGCATGGTCTTCACCAGCGACGAGGGACTTGCCGCGCACCTGCGCAAGCTGCGCAACCATGGGGCAAGCGCGCCGTTCCTGCACGACGAACTCGGCTACAACAGCCGTCTCGACGAGATCCAGGCGGCGCTGCTGCGCATCAAGCTGCGCTCGGTGGAGGACGCGATCACGCGGCGCAACGCCGTGGCCGACGCCTACGGCGAGCGCCTGCGGGACCTCGACCTGATTCTGCCGCAGCGCCCGCCCGGGGGCCGGCACGCCTTCAACCTCTACACCGTCCGCGTCACCGGCGGGCGGCGCGATGCGCTGCGCGCGCACCTGGGCGAGCGCGGCGTCCCCACCGCCCAGTGCTATCCGCTCGGCATGCACCTGCAGGAGGTCTACCGCGATCTCGGCGCCCGGCCGGGCGATCTGCCGGTGGTCGAGCAGCTGTGCACCGAGACCTTCTCGCTGCCGATCTATCCTGACCTCGACGCGCCCCAGGTCGAGCGCGTCTGCGCGGCGGTGCGCGAGTTCTTCTGAGCCGCCGCCCCCCCGCCGGTCCGCCCGCCGGAGCCCGGCACACGGGCCCGCGGCGCCTTCGAGCCCCGTAAATCAGGCAGTTAGCTGGGTTTGCGGCGAGCCGCGAATTTACCCGCGCGCGGCCCATTCTCTATAATGGCCCGTTAAACCTTCGGCCAGGCGTGAGGCCTGGCAAGCCCGGGAACCTGCCATGCGAATCGTCCAAGATGCCCTCACCTTCGATGACGTGCTGCTCCTGCCGGCGCGCAGCGAGATCCTGCCCAACGAGGTCGATCTCGGCACCCGGCTGACGCGTGGCATCCGGCTCGCCATCCCGCTGGTGTCGGCCGCCATGGACACCGTCACCGAGTCGCGGCTGGCGATCTCGCTGGCGCAGGAGGGCGGCATCGGCATCGTGCACAAGAACATGAACGCCGACCAGCAGGCCGCCGAGGTCCGCCAGGTGAAGAAGTTCGAGTCGGGGATCATCAGCGAGCCGATCACGGTTCCGCCCGGCACCACCATCGCCGAGGTGGTGGAGCTGATGGCCACCAACGGGATCTCCGGCGTGCCAGTGGTCGAGGGCGAGGAGCTGGTCGGCATCGTCACCAGTCGCGATCTTCGTTTCGCCACCCAGCTCGGTGACACCATCGCCTCGGTGATGACGCCCAAGGAGCGGCTGGTCACCGTTCGCGAGGGTGCGCCCCGAGAGGAGGTCATGCAGCTCCTGCACACGCACCGCATCGAGAAGGTGCTGGTGGTGAACGGTGATTTCGCGCTGCGCGGACTGATCACGGTCAAGGACATCCAGAAGGCCAAGGCCAACCCGAACGCCTGCAAGGACGAGCACGGCCGCCTGCGGGTCGGCGCCGCGGTCGGCGTGGGCACCGGCACCGAGGAACGCGTCGCGGCGCTGGTCGAGGCGGGCGTCGACGTGCTGGTGGTCGATACTGCGCACGGTCACGCCCGCGGCGTGCTCGACCGCGTGGCCTGGATCAAGAAGCATTACCCGGACGTGCAGGTGATCGGTGGCAATATCGCCACCGCCGAGGCGGCGCGCGATCTGGCCAAGGCCGGCGCGGACGCGGTCAAGGTGGGAATCGGGCCGGGCTCGATCTGCACCACCCGCATCGTGGCCGGCGTCGGCGTGCCGCAGATCAGCGCCATCGCCAACGTGGCCGAAGGGCTGAAGGGCACGGACATCCCGCTGATCGCCGACGGCGGCATTCGCTACTCGGGCGACATCGCCAAGTCGATTGCCGCCGGCGCCTTCTCGGTGATGATGGGCAGCGTGTTCGCCGGCACCGACGAGGCCCCAGGCGAAGTCGAGATCTACCAGGGCCGCTCCTACAAGTCCTACCGGGGCATGGGCTCGCTCGGCGCGATGTCACAGCGCCAGGGCTCGGCGGACCGCTACTTCCAGGAGGGCACCGGCGATGCCGAGAAGCTGGTGCCGGAGGGCATCGAGGGTCGGGTGCCCTACAAGGGCAGCGTGCTCAACATCATCCACCAGCTGCTCGGCGGGCTGCGGGCGAGCATGGGCTACACCGGCTGCGGGAAGATCGACGAGATGCGCACCCGCCCGCAGTTCGTGCGCATCACCAACGCCGGTGTGCGCGAGAGCCACGTCCACGACGTCACCATCACCAAGGAGGCGCCCAATTACCGGGTTGATTGAGGCGGTCGCAAGTTACGAGTTGCGAGAGGACTTCTTTGCCTGCGTTTCTCCACGGCGGATTTTCGGAACCTGAATCTTGGCACTCGACACCGCTAACGACATCCACGCCCAGCGCGTCCTGATTCTCGATTTCGGCTCGCAGTACACCCAGCTCATCGCGCGCCGCGTGCGCGAGGCCGGCGTGTACTGCGAGATCCATCCCTGGGACGTCACCGACGAGGAGGTGCGCGGATTCGAGCCGCGCGGTGTGATCCTCTCCGGCGGCCCGGACTCGGTAACCGGGGGCGCCGAGGCGCCGCGCGCCCCGGCGGCGGTCTTCGAGATCGCGGTGCCCGTTCTCGGCATCTGCTACGGTATGCAGAGCATGGCCGCCCAGCTCGGCGGCGCGGTCGAGACCGCCTCTCACCACGAGTACGGCTACGCGCAGGTGCGCGCCCGCGGCCATTCGCGCCTGCTCACCGACATCGAGGATCACACCACCGCGGAAGGCTACGGCCTGCTCGACGTGTGGATGAGCCATGGCGACCGGGTGATCGAGTTGCCGGCGGGTTTCAAGCTCATCGCCAGCACCGAGAACGCGCCCCTGGCGGGCATGGCCGACGAGCAGCGCGGTTACTACGGCATCCAGTTCCACCCGGAGGTCACGCACACCCGTCAGGGCGCGCGCATCCTCGGACGTTTCGTCCACGAGATCTGCGGCTGCGAGGCGCTGTGGACGGCGGGCAACATCATCGAGGACAGCGTGCGCAGCGTTCGCGCGCGGGTGGGCGGCGACGAGGTGCTGCTGGGGCTTTCGGGCGGCGTCGACTCCTCGGTCGTCGCCGCGCTGCTGCACAGGGCGATCGGCGATCAGCTCACCTGCGTGTTCGTCGACAACGGGCTGTTGCGTCTCGACGAGGGCGATCAGGTGATGGCCACCTTTGCCGAGCACATGGGCGTGCGGGTCGTGCGCGTCGATGCCGAGGATCGGTTTCTAGCGAAGCTCGCTGGCAGCGCCGACCCGGAGCAGAAGCGCAAGCAGATCGGCAACCTGTTCATCGAGATCTTCGAGGAGGAGGCCGCGAAGCTGCCCAAGGTGAAGTGGCTGGCGCAGGGCACCATCTACCCGGATGTGATCGAGTCCGCCGGCGCCCGCACCGGCAAGGCGCACGTCATCAAGTCTCATCACAATGTCGGCGGCCTGCCCGACTACATGAAGCTCGAGCTCATCGAGCCGCTGCGCGAGTTGTTCAAGGACGAGGTGCGCAAGATCGGCCTCGAGCTGGGCTTGCCCTACGACATGGTGTTTCGGCACCCGTTTCCGGGTCCGGGCCTGGGCGTGCGCATCCTGGGCGAGGTCAGCAAGGCCTCGGCGGAGACGCTGCGCCTGGCCGATGCGATCTACATCGAGGAGCTGCGTCGCCACCAGCTCTACGACAAGGTTAGCCAGGCCTTCGCGGTGTTCCTGCCGGTGCGCTCGGTCGGGGTGACGGGCGACGGGCGCCGCTACGATCACGTCATCGCGCTGCGTGCCGTGGAGACTGTCGATTTCATGACCGCTCGCTGGGCCCACCTGCCTTACGAGTTCCTCGATCACGTGTCGCGACGCATCGTCAACGAGGTCCCAGGGGTGTCCCGGGTCGTCTACGACGTCACCGGCAAGCCGCCCGGCACCATCGAGTGGGAATGAGGCCGGTAGTCGGCTCGCGGCTCCTCGGCCCGGGAGACCGAGCTTGAGCGGCGAGCCCGACGCCATTCACATGCGCGCCGCGCTGGAGGAGGCGCGGGAGGCCTCGCTCGAGGGCGAGGTGCCGGTGGGCGCGGTGGTGGTCGTCGACGGCGAGATCGTGGGGCGGGGCCGCAATGGTCCCATCGGTGCCTGCGACCCGACCGCCCACGCCGAGATCCGCGCCCTGCGCGCGGCCGCGAGCCGGATCGGGAACTACCGCCTTCCCGCGGCGACGCTGTACGTGACTCTGGAGCCCTGCCCCATGTGCGCGGGCGCCATGGTCCACGCTCGCATCGAGCGGCTCGTGTACGGCGCGCCCGATCCGCGCACCGGCGCGGTCGGCAGCGTCCTGGATCTCGCCGCCCACCAGGGACTGAACCACCGCTTCGCGGTCACCGGGGGCATCCTGGAGGAGGAGTGCGCCGAGCTGCTGCGGGCGTTCTTCCGCGCCCGGCGCTGAGCGCTACAGCGAGGTCGAGCCGTCCTTGCGCACGGCGGCGACGCGATTGTCGCGGCTCGCCTGCTCGGTGTGGCGGTAGAGCTGCTCGTAGTAGTCGCGGATACGCTCGACGTAGAAGACCGCCTCGTCGCCGCGGGCGAAGCCGTAGCGCGTGGATTTGTGCCACTCGGGCTGGCGCAGCAGCGGCAGCGCCTGCTTGACGCTCAGCCACTTGTCGGGATCTAGTCCCTGGTGCTCGGCGAGGATGCGCGCATCTTCCAGGTGCCCGAAGCCGACGTTGTAGGCCGCGAGCGCGAGCCAGGTACGATCGGGCTCGCCGATGCGCTCCGGGATCTGCTCGAGCAGGCGGCGGAAATAGCGCGCGCCGCCGACGATGCTCTGGCGCGGGTCGATGCGGTTCTCGATGCCGATGTGCGCCGCGGTGGCGAGCGTGAGCATCATGATGCCGCGCACCCCGGTCGGCGATACCGCCCGCGGGTTCCAGTTGGATTCCTGGTAGCCCATCGCGGCGAGCAGCCGCCAGTCGAGCCCGGTTTCGGCCGCGGCCTCCTCGAAGTGGGGCTGGTAACGCGGCAGGCGCTTGTCGATGTGACGCAGGAAGGCGCGCGTCTGCACGTAGTCGAAGCTCTCCACGTGCCCGAAGTAGCGATCGCGCAGCTGATCCAGCGTGCCGTCAGCCTTGCTGCGTGACAGGAAGCGCAGCGCCTCCATGTAGAGCGACTTGTCGCGCCGGGGCGAGAACGCCCACGCCCGCCCGTGCCGGTCCCCGAGATCGTAGGCGACCTCGAGCTCGGGGTAGAAACGCCGGGCGTAGGCCACGTCCAGGGAGTCGGCGACCGTGTACTCGAACTCTTTCTGCCACACGCCCGAGAGCAGACGCTCGATGTCGGCGGCCGCCTCCTCCTGCCAGCTGAGCTCCGGGTGCTCGCGCCGCAGGCTGTGCAGCTTCTCCAGGTGTGCCGTCCCCGCCGCGACCCGCAGGGTCTCGGGAGCGAGCGAGGCGAGCACGGGCGGCGCGTCGGAGCCGCGCCGGTAGACCAGCTGATGACTGAGCTCAAGGTAGGACGGCGTGAACCTGACCTTGCGGTTGCGTTCCGGGGTGACCGTCAGACCCACGGCCATGTCGGCGCCCCCGTCGAGCAGCAGCGGAATCACCTCGCCGAACCCGGAGCCCGGTTGCACGACCTCGAGCTCGACGCCGAGGTGTTCGGCGAAGGACTTGGCCAGGTCGTACTCGATGCCGGCCTGGCCGAACGGGCCCTCCAGCAGAGCGGTCGGCGACGGGGCGATGACCACGGTCAGCGCGCCGCGGGCGCGGACCTGGTCGAGCTGGCTGGAGGGTCTTGCGGCGTCGATGGCCGCGGTCACGGCCGCGCGATCGCAGGCCGCAGCGACGAGCGCCAACGACGCGAGCAGGGCCAGGCGGCCGAAGCGTTTGACAGTTCTATGTTGCATCGCAACAATTCTAGCTCATTGACCGGGAAATTTGAAGCTTTTAGAAGTAGAAATTGGCGTACAGTTCGTTGATTTTTTCCGGTTGTTGTTGTAGGCAATCCCTCCATCCCCGAAAGCCCGCTGCGGACAGGGGCTTAGCTGTGCAGGTCCCCGGGGCTGGTGTAGAATCCCCGCCCCTCGGAGAGGTGCCGGAGTGGTCGAACGGGGCGGACTCGAAATCCGTTGGCCTGCTTGCAGGTCCCAGGGTTCGAATCCCTGCCTCTCCGCCAATCACGAGAAAGGCCGCCTGCGGGTGGGCTTTCTCGTGGTTGGGGTTGACGGGCAGCTCGGTGAGAGCCCTTCGGTTCGACGAGGAGCGGCGCAGCCGCGACGATGAACGCCGGCGCGCAGCGACGGCGGCCCCGAAGGGGCGAGGCCACGGAGTGGCCGAGTAGTCCCTGCCGTGAATTCGTTCAGCGCGGCGATTGGCTCGATCGGATCCCTTTTGTTCGACCAGCCAACGCCTTGGCGTTGGCGCAGGACGCCCGCAGAGCCGGCGCCCCGAAGGGGTGAGCCGCGAAGCGGCGAATCAATCCTGCCTCTCGATATAAATGAGAAAGGCCCCCGGCTGGGGGCCTTTTCTTTGCTACGCGTCCTGGCAAGCGCAGAGGCTGGATGTATCAGTGCTCCACGAAGGCGCGTTCGATGACGTAGTGACCGGGAACGCCGAGGTGGGGCGAGATCTCCAGGCCGCGCGCGTCGAGCAGCGCCGAGGTTTGCGCAAGCATCGAGGGGCTGCCGCAGATCATCGCGCGGTCGTGCTCCGGGTCGAGCGGCGGCAGGCCGATGTCGGCGAACAGGCGACCGCTCTCGATCAGGTCCGTTAGGCGGCCGCGGTTGCGGTAGGGCTCGCGGGTGACGGTCGGGTAGTAGGTGAGCTTGGAGCGGATCTCCTCGCCGAAATACTCGTTGCGCGGCAGCTCCTCGCGAATGAAATCAGCGTAGGCGAGCTCGCTGACGTGGCGAACGCCGTGCACCAGCACCAGCCGCTCGAAGCGCTCGTATATCTCGGGGTCCTGGATGATGCTGAGGAAGGGCGCCAGCCCGGTCCCGGTGGCGAAAAGGTAGAGGCGCTTCCCCGGCAGCAGGTCGTGGCTCACCAGCGTCCCGGTCGGCTTGCGGCTGACCAGGATCGAGTCGCCCGCCTTGATGTGCTTCAGCCGCGAGGTGAGCGCCCCGCCCGGCACCTTGATGCTGAAGAACTCCAGGTGCTCGGCATAGTTCGGGCTGGCGATGCTGTAGGCCCGCATCAGTGGGCGGCCCTCGATCTCCAGGCCGACCATCACGAAGTGGCCGTTCTCGAAACGCAGGTGATTCGCGCGTGTGGTCCTGAAACTGAACAGGCTGTCGTTCCAGTGCCGCACGTCGAGCACGCGTTCGGAGCCGATGGCCGCCATTGCCTCTCCTTCCCCAGGGTGGTCA
>JBFKOE010000025.1:0-15898 GCA_041629015.1 Gammaproteobacteria bacterium | reverse complement strand
GCGGCTGCGCGCGGAGATCGCCACGGCCGGCGGCGAGCTCCCGTTCGCGCGCTTCATGGAGATCGCCCTGCACGAACCGGGCCTCGGCTATTACAGCGGCGGGGCGCGCAAGTTCGGCGCCGAGGGCGACTTCGTCACCGCGCCGGAGATCTCGCCGCTGTTCGCGCGCTGCCTGGCCAGGGAGCTGGCGCCCGTCCTGGCGGCCACCGGCGGCGACATCCTCGAGCTCGGCGCCGGCACCGGACGCATGGCCGCGGACCTGCTTCAGGCGCTGGCGGGGCGCGACACGTTGCCGCGCCGCTATCGCATCCTGGAGCTCAGCGCGGAGCTGCGCGCGCGCCAGCGCGAGACCCTCGAGGCCTGCGCGCCCTCGTTCCTCGGCATGGTCGAGTGGCTGGAGCGGCTCCCTGCCTCGGGTTTCCGCGGCGCGATCGTGGCCAACGAGGTCGTCGATGCGATGCCGGTGCAGCGCTTTCGCGTGGCCGACGGTATTCGCGAGCTCGGAGTGCGCACCGGTGCCGCAGGGTTCGAGTGGTGCGAGCTGCAGCGACCCACTCCCGGCCTGATCGCGCGCGTCGAAGCGCTGGGCCGGGAGCTGGGCGCGACCCGGCCGCAGGGCTACGTGTCGGAACTCAATCTCGCGCTCGAGGCCTGGGTCGCCGCGCTGGCCGGCGCCCTGGACGAGGGCCTGATGCTGCTCATCGACTACGGTTTCCCGCGCCGCGAGTACTACCACCCGGAGCGCAGCGGCGGCACCCTGATGTGCCACTATCGCCACCGCGCCCATTCGGACCCCTTCGTCTACCCCGGTCTGCAGGACATCACCGCGCACGTCGATTTCACGGCCCTGGCCGAGGCCGGGCACGCGGCCGGGCTCACGGTCAGCGGCTATACCACCCAGGCATTCTTTCTCGCCGGGGCCGGCATCGACGCCCTGCTCGCCGAGGCGGATGGTTCGGAAGCCGAGCGCGTTCGCCTGGCCCAAGGCGCGAAACAGCTGCTGCTGCCGTCGGAGATGGGTGAGCTGTTCAAGGTCATCGCCCTGAGCCGCGGCATCGAGGGGCTGGCGCTCCAGGGTTTCTCGGTCCGCGACCTGAGGCACAAGTTGTGAGCGGAGTGGCGAGATACGAGTGGCGAGGGGCGAGATGCCTGTGGCACAGGGTGCGGGATGCGCACGGACCTGTTCGGTTGCGGCGTCCGATTTCAGTGCTCGCATCTCGTGACTCGTCACTCTTCACAGATTAAGGAACGCCGTGGATCTGCTGAACGCCGTCGTGCTCGCGCTGGTCCAGGGCCTTACCGAGTTCCTGCCGATCTCCAGCTCCGCGCACCTGATCCTGCTGCCGGCGATCGCGGGCTGGCGGGACCAGGGCCTGGCCTTCGACGTGGCGGTGCACGTCGGCACCCTGCTGGCCGTTCTCGGCTATTTCCGCGGCGAGCTGGTGTCCATGGCGTGCGCCTGGCTGCGTTCCTGGGCCGGGGAACGCAGCGCCGAGGGGCGCCTGGCCTGGGCGGTGCTCTTCGGCACCATCCCGGTCGGCCTGGCTGGGCTGCTGCTCGCGGACGTCGTCGAGGAGCACCTGCGCTCGCCGCTGGTGATCGCCTGGGCCACCCTGCTGTTTGGCGTCCTGCTGTGGTGGGCGGACGCCGCCGGCCGCAGGGTTCGCGACGAGCACACGCTCGGCTGGCGCGACGTGCTCGTGATCGGCCTCGCCCAGGCCCTGGCGCTGATTCCCGGCACCTCGCGCTCCGGAATCACCATGACCGCGGCGCTCTTCCTGGGGCTCGACCGGGTCGCCGCCGCGCGCTTCTCCTTCCTGCTCTCGATCCCCGTGATCGCCCTGGCGGGAGGGCTGGAGACGCGCAAGCTGCTCGCGGCGGGCGATTCGGTGGACTGGGGGCTGATCGGGGTGGGCGTGGCCGTGTCCGGCGCCAGCGCCTATGCCTGCATACGCGCCTTCATAGCCCTGGTGCAGCGCCTCGGGATGCTGCCCTTCGTCGCCTACCGGCTCGTGCTGGGCGTGTTGCTGCTGATCCTGTTCTGGGGCTGAGCGGCCGCGCTGGCCGCCGCTCAGCGGTTCGGCGCCCGCGCCGCCCGGATCGCCTTGAGCCGCTCCGCGCGCAACGCCTTGGCCATGGCCTCGCCCCGCAGCCCGTCGGCGGCCAGCGCCCGCGCGTCCACCGCCGCGGCCGCGCGCACAGCGGCGCGAAAACCGTCGGCCTGCGGATAGGGCCGGTCCTCGAAACCCGTGCGGCCCTGGCTGTCGGCCAGGCAGACGAGCAGAAACTGCTCGAAGCGCCGTGGGCGGCGAAAGGCGTCGCAGCGCTCGAGTACATCCAGGATGGTCGCCGGGCGCAGCTCGGCGAAGCGATGGCAGTGGCTGTGAAAGCGTGCGCCGAGCTCGGCGAGCTGGCGGAACTCGCGCGGCGCCTTGAGCCGGTCGCAGAGCGCGCGCAACCTCGTCAGCGTGCGCCGCTCGTGACCGCGGTGGCTCGGCCACTGCTCACTGGGGGTGTCCGCCTTGCCCAGATCGTGGGTCAGCGCGGCGAAGCGGACCACGGTCTCCCGGCTGAGTTCGGCGGCCCGCTGCAGCACCAGCAGGGTGTGCTCGCCGCAGTCGACCTCCGGGTGGTGGTCGCGGCGCTGCGGAACGCCGAACAGGCGGTCGATCTCCGGGAGCAGCCGCGCCAGCGCCCCGCAAGCGCGCAGGCACTCGAAGAAGACCCGCGGCCGGTCCTCGGCCAGGGCGCGGGCGAGCTCGCTCCATACCCGCTCGGCCACCAGGTGATCGACCTCGCCCGCGCGGACCATGGCGCGCATCAGCTCCAGGGTCTCGGGCGCGACGCGGAAGCCGAGCTCGGCGAATCGCGCCGCGAAGCGCGCCACCCGCAGCACCCGCACCGGGTCCTCGCCGAAGGCGGGCGAGACGTGGCGCAGCAGCCGGGCCTCGAGGTCGTTCTTCCCGCCGTAGGGGTCGATGAGCGTGCCGTCGGGATCGCGGGCCATGGCGTTGATGGTGAGGTCGCGGCGCCGCAGGTCCTGCTCCAGCGTCACGCCGGGGTCGGCGCTGACCGCAAAGCCGTGGTAACCGGGGCCGGTCTTGCGCTCGGTGCGCGCGAGCGCGTACTCCTCCTTGGTCTCGGGGTGCAGGAAGACCGGGAACTCGGCGCCCACCTGCTTGAAGCCCAGGGCCTTCATCTCCTCGGGCGTCGCGCCGACCACGACCCGATCGCGCTCCCCGGGCGTGAGACCGAGGAGCTCGTCGCGCACCGCACCGCCGACGAGGTAGATCTTCATGGGTCGATGGTAGCGGAAATCGATCCGAACCCGGCGTGCGGCGGCTCGCCGCCGGTGCCTCGCCGGTGACCGCGGCGCGGGCTGCGTTACACTCGAGCCCGACCGACCCGCGGAACTTGAGCAGCGTGAACTACTTTATCTCGCCAGCTTTGCTCGGCCGCTGTGGGGTGCTCGCCGGCGGCTTCCTGATGGCCGTGCTGCTCGGCGGCTGCAGCAGCCTCGGCTATTACTGGCAGTCGATCAACGGCCAGCTCGAGCTCATGGGTAAGCGTCGCCCGATCGCCGAGCTGATCGCCGCCGAGGACACGGCCCCGGCGCTGCGGGAGCGTCTGGTCGAGGTGCTCGAGATCCGCGACTTTGCCACCCGGACTTTGCACCTGCCCGACAACGACAGCTATCGGCTGTACGCGGACCTCGCCCGCCCGGCGGCGGTATGGAACGTCTTCGCCGCCCCGGAGTTCTCGCTCGAGCTGCGCCGCTGGTGTTTCCTGCTGGTCGGCTGCCTAGCCTACCGCGGCTACTTCAGCGAGGACCAGGCCCGGGCGTTCGCCGCGCGCCAGGGTGAGGCGGGCGACGAGGTCTACGTGGCCGGTGTGCCCGCCTATTCGACCCTCGGCTGGTTCGACGATCCGGTGCTCAACACCTTCGTCAGCGGGCCGCTGCACCGCGTCGCCGGCCTGATCTTCCATGAGCTCGCCCACCAGCTCCTCTACGTCAAGGGCGACAGCGCCTTCAGCGAGGGCTTCGCCAGCACGGTGCAGCGCGAGGGCCTGCGTCGCTGGCTCGCCGAGCGCGGCGACGCGGAGGCGCTCGCCGCGCATCGCCGGGAGCAGGAGCGCCGCCAGGCCTTAGTCGACCTGCTGCGCGAGGGGCGTGGACGCCTGCTTGCGATCTACGAGTCGACGAGCGGGGAGGAGGGCAAGCGCGCGCAAAAGCGCGCGGTGAAGGACTGGATGCGCGAGCGCTACACTGAGCTGCGCGCCGGCTGGGGCGGGTACCGAGGTTACAACGCCTGGTTCGCCGGCGAGCTGAACAACGCCCAGCTCGGCTCGGTGGCGCTTTACGAGGATCTCGTGCCTGCCTTTGAGCGCCTGCTCGGCACCGTGGACGGTGATCTGCCGCGCTTCTACGCCGCCGCCGCCGCGCTGGCCGCGCTGGAGCCGGGCGAGCGCAACGCGCGGCTGCGCGAGCTCAGTGCCGGCGGGCCAGGCTCCGGTAATGCTGGAGCTGGTGGTAGTGCTCGTCGGCGCCCAGATAACGAGGCACCACCGACTCGATCGTCCGCGGCACCAGGTTGAACACCGCGGGGAACGGCCCGCCGCAGACGCTGTCGACCTGCAGGCTCTTGTAGTTGTCTAGCGACATGGGCTTGCCGGGGACCATGCCGAGCATGGCGGCCTGCAGGCGCGACAGCCCCTGACCCAGACCGATGACCCGGCGCTGCACGCCGATGGTGCTTGCGGTGTACTCGACCAGCTGGCGCAGGGTGAAGATCTCCGGGCCGCAGAGGTCGTAGCGCTGGCCCACGGTGGCGGGGTCGTTCAGGGCCTTGATGAAGGCGCTGGCCACGTCGTCGACGTAGACGGGCGCGAAGCGCGAGTTCGGGCAGGCGAGCGGAAACACGGCGGGCGTCAGGCGCAGCAGCGTCGCAAAGCGGTTGAAGAAACTGTCGCCCGGGCCGAAGATCACCGAGGGGCGGAAACTGGTCGCGGCGATCCCCTGGGCCGCGTGCACCAGATCCTCGCCTTCGCCTTTGGTGTGCAGATAAGAGCTCGGCCCCTTGGCGGCGTTCGCGTGCAGCGCGCTCATGTGCAGCACCCTGCCCACGCCCTGGCTACGGCAGGCCTCGATCAGCTTTTCCACCAGCTCGACGTGGGCCCGGCGGAAATCGCCGCGCCGGCTCTCGTTGAGGATGCCGACAAGATTGATGGCGGCCCCGCAGCCGCTCGCCAGCGGCGCCAGGGTCTCGCCGTCGTGGATGTCGGCATCGATGAGGTTGACGCTCGGGTGCACCTGCAGGTGCCGGTGACGGTGGGGGCGGCGGCTCGGCACCCGTATTCGGTATCCGGCCTGCGCCAAGCGTGTGATCAGCCAACCGCCGACGAAACCGCTGCCGCCCAGCATGAGCAATGTCTTGTTCTTCATTGTTCCCTACCCCCGTCCGGTAACGCCGCCCCGATCGCCGACGGCGCGCGCCGGCGGCCATGGGCCCGCGCGCATCTTCCTGGGCTGGGCATTGTAGGCCACCTGCGCGGCAAGGCAATGGCGGGTGCCGGGAGCGTTTTCACGCCGCCGCGCGGCACGGTGTACCATGCGCCCCGGTCGCAAGCCTCGGGACGCTGCCCGAATGGAAATCCTGGTCCTCTACCTTGCCGTGGGCGCCGTTGCCGGCGTGCTCGCGGGTCTGCTCGGGGTAGGCGGCGGTCTGGTGATCGTTCCGGCGCTGATGTTCTCCTTCCAGGCCCAGGGTTTCGAGCCCGCGGTCCTGATGCACATGGCGGTCGGCACCTCGCTGCTGACCATCGTCTTCACCTCTTTGTCCTCGATCCGCGCGCACCACCGGCGCGGGGCCGTCATCTGGGCCCTGGTGCGGCGGCTGGCGCCCGGGATCGTGGTCGGCGGCCTGCTCGGCGCCGCGATCGCGGACCTGATGCCGGGAGAGATCCTGCGCCGGGTGTTCGCGGTGTTCGTGCTGCTGGTGGCGGCGGAGCTCGGTTTCGGCTCGCCGCCGGCGCCCCACCGCGCCCTTCCCGGGACCCTGGGCATGGGCGTGGCCGGGGTGGTGATCGGCGCGGTGTCGGCGGTGGTCGGAATCGGCGGCGGCAGCCTGACCGTGCCCTTCCTGGCGTGGTGCAACGTGGCCGTGCGCTCCGCGGTCGCGGTCTCGGCCGCCTGCGGGCTGCCGATCGCGCTCTCGGGAAGCCTCGGCTTCCTGCTGACCGGGCTGGGCGAGGCGGGTCTGCCGACCTGGTCTACGGGCTATCTGTACTGGCCGGCGATGCTCGGGATCGCGGTGGCCAGCGTGCTCACCGCGCCCTACGGTGCCCGGCTTGCGCACCAGCTGCCCGGGGGTGTTCTGCGCCGCGTCTTCGCGGTGTTTCTCGCCGCTGTCGGGGCGCGGCTGCTGTTTTCCTGATGCGCGGATTCGCATCAGAATAAGCCGAGTTAATGCGCGCAGTGATTTTACCTGTTTGGCAAGGCTCGCGGGCCTTCCTTAAGGTGACCGAAAAACGATCGAGAGGCCCCCTTCCGCACTCGAGTACGGGGCCCGCGGAGAACCCAGACATGTCCAAACTCGTGAATCCCCACGGCAAGGGGGGGCTCAAGCCCTTGCTGCTTTCCGGTGCGGCCCTGAGCAAGGAGCAGGCCCGGGCGGCAAGCTTGCCCAAGGTGCAGATCAGCTCGCGCGAGGCCGGCGACCTGGTGATGATGGGCATCGGCGGCTTCACGCCGCTCACGGGGTTCATGACCCACGCGGACTGGTCCGGCGTGTGCGACGGCATGCGCATGGCCGACGGCTTGTTCTGGCCGATACCGATCACCCTGTCGACCGATCGCGCCACCGCAGACGGCCTCAAGGAAGGCGGCGACGTCGCCCTGGTCACCGACGATGGCGAGATCATGGCCACCCTAACGGTGACCGAGAAGTACGCCGTCGACAAGGCGCACGAATGCATGACGGTGTTCAAGACCACCGACGAGGCCCACCCCGGGGTGCAGATGGTCATGGCCCAGGGCGAGGTCAACCTCGCCGGTCCGGTCAAGGTACTCTCCCTGGGTGGTTTCCCCGAGCGTTATCCGGGCGTCTTCCTCACCCCGGCCGAGACCCGGCAGCTCTTCGAGCAAAAGGGCTGGAGCACCGTGGCCGCGTTCCAGACCCGCAACCCCATGCATCGCTCCCACGAGTATTTGGCCAAGATCGCGGTCGAGATCTGCGACGGGGTGCTGATCCACTCCTTGCTGGGCAAGCTCAAGCCGGGGGACATCCCGGCCTCGGTGCGCGTGCAGGCGATCGAGAAGCTGATCACCAACTACTTCACGCCCGACACGGTGGTGCAGGCCGGCTACCCGCTGGACATGCGCTACGCCGGTCCGCGCGAGGCGCTGCTGCACGCGCTGTTCCGCCAGAACTACGGCTGCTCGCACCTGATTGTCGGGCGCGATCATGCCGGGGTCGGCGATTACTACGGACCCTTCGACGCCCACCACATCTTCGACGAGATCCCCGCCGATGCGCTCGAGACGCGGGCGCTGAAGATCGACTGGACCTTCTGGTGCGATCGCTGCGAGGGCATGGCCTCGATGAAGACCTGTCCCCACGGCCAGGAGGATCGCCTCCTGCTATCCGGCACCAAGTTGCGCAAGGCCCTCTCGGAGGGCGCGGACGTGCCCCACCGCTTCAGTCGGCCCGAGGTGCTCGAGGTGCTTCGCGCCTACTACGCAAGCTTGAAGGATGAAGACAAGGTCGAGGTTACGCTCAGCGGACATTCGGCGCGGTAAGGCAGGGGAAAGAGGAAAGCTGCGAGATTCCGGGGCCCGCGAGAGCGGGCCCTTTTCCTTTCCCCTTTGGTTGTTTCCCCTTCCTCTGACTTTCAGCTTGGCGAAATGGCGATTCAGCTGTGCTGACGTTCGTTCGAACCGCAAAGTGCGCTGGCCGCGAGGGCCAGCACATGATTCCCCAACGCCGCTAGCCCGGCTGCCATCCGCGAGCGGCCGTCGGCGGCGGCGCTCCTCTATAATCTGCCCGTGACGTTCCCGCGCCCAGGCCGTGGTCTTGGCGGCGGCGCGTTGCGGTGATCAGTGCCGAGGAGCGTTCATGAGTGAGCCCAGCGAGCAGTCCGTCCAGCACCACCTCACACTCCGCAACACGCGGCTGTCTGACTTCGACGAGATCCGCGAGATCATGAACCGGGTGTACAACCGCCTTGGTGGGTCGTGGACGCGGGCGCAGTTCGCCTCGCAGCTGGCACGGTTTCCGGACGGGCAGATCTGCATCGAGGACAACGGCAAGGTCGTGGCGGCGGCGGCCAGCCTGGTCGTCGACTACCGCCGCTACGGCGATCGCCATGCCTACTGGGACATCATCGGCGAGGGATTTCTGACCACCCACGACCCCAACGGCGACACGCTCTACGGGGCCGACCTGTTCGTCCACCCCGACTACCGCGACATGCGTCTCGGGCGCCGACTGTACGATGCGCGCAAGGAGTTGTGCGAGAAACTCAACCTGCGCGCCATCGTGACCGGCGGGCGCATTCCCGGCTACGAGGCGCACCGCGGCGAGATGACGCCGCAGCGCTATGTGGAGCTGGTCAAGAGCAAGGAGCTGCATGACCCGGTGCTCACCTTTCAGCTGGCAAATGACTTCCACGTGCGCCGCATCATCACCGACTACCTGCCCGACGATCACGCCAGCGGCGCTTACGCCACGCTGCTCGAATGGATCAACATCTACTACGAGGAGGCGGAGCCGCTGATCGGAGGGCGCAAGGCGGTGGTGCGTGTCGGTACGGTGCAGTGGCAGATGCGCCCGACCCGCGACCTCGAGGAGCTGTTCCAGCAGCTCGAGTATTTCGTCGACGCGGTCGCCGGCTACCAGGCCGACATCATGCTGTTCCCGGAGTTCTTCGTCGGACCGCTGATGGCGCAATACAAGGACGAGAAGCCCGCCGAGGCGGTGCGCCACCTGGCGGAGTTCACCATCCCGGTGCGCGAGGAGTTGCTGCGCCTCGCGATCGCCTACAACATCAACATCCTCGCCGGCAGCATGCCGGAGCACCGCGATAACGCCCTGTACAACGTGTGTTACCTGTGCCGCCGGGACGGCACCTGGGAGGCGCAGTACAAGCTGCACGTCACGCCCGATGAGCGCGCCTACTGGGGGCTGCAGGGCGGGGACGCGCTCAAGGTTTTCGACACCGACGTCGGCAAGATCGGCGTGCTGGTGTGCTATGACGTGGAGTTTCCCGAACTCTCGCGCATCCTGGCCGACCGCGGCATGCAGATCCTGTTCGTGCCCTTCTGGACCGACACCAAGAACGCCTACCTGCGGGTGCGCCGCTGCGCCCAGGCGCGCGCGATCGAAAACGAATGCTACGTGGTCATCGCCGGCAGCGTCGGCAACCTGCCCAAGGTCGAGAACATGGACATGCAGTATTCCCAGGCCGCCGTGTTTACGCCCTCGGATTTTGCCTTTCCGCACGACGCGATCGCCGCCGAGGCCACCCCAAACACCGAGATGAACCTGATCGTCGACCTGGATCTCGACAACCTCAAGGAGTTGCGCCTGCAGGGCAGCGTGCGCAACTTCCGCGATCGGCGCCTGGACCTGTTCCAGGTGAGCTGGACGGGGAAGCAGGGCGCCGGCGACTGAGCGGCTCGAGCCGGGCGGGGGTCGGTTGACCCTGGCGTCGCGGGCGTGCCAGCATGGCCCCCCTTGCTCGCGGCTGCCCGGGTCCGCGCCCATGTCCGAGCCCCTGTTTCGCGACCTCCCCGAAGAGGTCTGCTGCATCGACACCGGCTTCATGCAGCCGGGCCTGGCGGCAAGCTACCTGATCGGCTCCACCGGCCGTTACGCCTTCGTCGAGACCGGAACCGCGCTGGCCGTGCCCCGCCTGCTCCAGGCCCTGACCGAGAAGGGCGTCGCGCGTGAGGCGGTCGATTACGTCATACCGACCCACGTGCACCTCGACCATCCCGGTGGCGCCGGCGCGCTGTTGCGGGAGCTGCCGGGCGCGCGGCTGGTCGTCCACCCGCGCGGCGCGCGCCACATGATCGACCCCGCGAAGCTGACGGCCGGCGCGCGGGCCGTGTACGGCGAGGAGGGACTGCGGCGCAATTACGGAGAGATCGTGCCGGTGGCCGCGGAACGAGTGATCGAGGCGCCCGACGGATTCACGCTCGAGCTCGGCGGGCGGCGCCTGGAGTTCCTCGACACGCCCGGCCATGCGGCCCACCATTTCTGCGTGTGGGACGCCCGCAGCGGCGGCTTCTTCACCGGCGATACCTTCGGCATGTCGCTGCGCTGCTTCGACACCGCGGGCCAGCCCTTCGTCTACCTGCCCAGCGCGCCGGTGCAGTTCGATCCCGGGACCTGGCACGCGACGCTGGATCGACTGATGCGCTACGCGCCGCGCTGCATGTATCTCACCCATTTCAGTCGCGTCGGCTCGGTGGAGCGCCTGGCCGCCGAGCTTCACGCCGAGCTCGACGCCTACGTGGAGCTGGCCGGCGAGCACTTCGACGAGGGGGGTGGCGGCGGCGCACGGCTGCGCAGCGCGCTGCGCGACCGAATGATCTCGCGCCTGCGAGCGCACGGTTACGCCGGGTCGGAGGGCGACATCCTGGCCCGCGTCGGCATGGACATCGAGATCAACGCCCAGGGGCTGGAGGTCTGGGCACGGCGGCAGGCCGCCGCATAAGAGCCTTAACGATCAGGCATTTAACTCGATTCAACCATAAGAATCCGGAATACAAAGCATAGCGAAATATCATAAGTTATTGAATTTGTTGCTTTTTTGAAAACTCGTGAGTAGAATCCGTTTCGAGTTTTCGCCCTTCGGGGCCGCGGTGACGCAGGACGGCATGGCCTGCGCCACCCGTCAAACCAGCGGCCGCGCCCGGCGGTGACGGGCATCCGCAGCCAACCGAGACCTGAGGAGGGGAGCATGAGCAAGACGCTAGACGCGCTGTACAAGCGCTCCATCGAGGACCGCGAGGGGTTCTGGGCGGACGCCGCGGCGGGCATCGACTGGGTGAAGAAGTGGGACAAGGTGCTCGACGATTCCAAGGTCCCCTTCTACCGCTGGTTCAAGGGTGGCCAGCTCAACACCTGCTACAACGCCGTTGACCGCCACGTCGAGAACGGTCGCGGCGATCAGGCGGCGATCATCTACGACAGCCCGGTGACCGGCAGTAAGCGCACCTATACCTTCAGCGAGCTGCGTGACGCCGTGGCCTCCTTCGCCGGCGCGCTGCGCGCCCAGGGCGTGGCCAAGGGCGACCGGGTGATCGTCTACATGCCCATGGTGCCCGAGGCCGTCATCGCCATGCTCGCCTGCGCCCGCCTCGGCGCGGTGCATTCGGTGGTGTTCGGCGGCTTCGCGGCCAAGGAGCTGGCCACACGCATCGACGACGCCAAGCCCAAGGCCATCGTGTCGGCCTCCTGTGGCATCGAGCCCGGGCGTGTGGTGCAGTACAAGCCGCTGCTCGACGGCGCCATCGACATGGCGACCCACAAGGTCTCCAAATGCATCATCCTGCCGCGCCCGCAGGCGGAGGCGACCCTGGTCGAGGGTCGTGACCTGACCTGGGAGCAGGCCGTGCAGGGCGCCGAGCCGGCCGAGTGCGTGCCGGTCGAGGCCACCGACCCGCTCTACATCCTCTACACCTCCGGCACCACCGGCCAGCCCAAGGGCGTCGTGCGCGACAACGGCGGGCATGCGGTGGCGCTCAAGTGGTCGATGGAGAACATCTACGGGGTAAAGCCCGGCGAGGTCTACTGGGCGGCCTCCGACGTGGGCTGGGTCGTGGGCCACTCCTACATCGTCTATGGTCCGCTGCTCAACGGCAACACCACCGTCGTTTTCGAGGGCAAGCCGGTGGGCACCCCGGATCCGGGCACCTTCTGGCGCATCATCGAGGAGCACAAGGTCGCAACGCTGTTCACCGCGCCTACCGCCTTCCGCGCCATCAAGAAAGAGGACCCGAACGGCGAGCACATCAAGAAGTACGACCTGTCCGGGTTCCGCGCGCTGTTCCTCGCTGGAGAGCGCTGCGATCCGGACACGCTGTTCTGGGCCCAGGAGAAGCTCCAGGTCCCGGTGGTGGACCACTGGTGGCAGACCGAGACCGGCTGGGCCATCGCCGCCAACTGCCTGGGCATCGAGCAGCTGGAGATCAAGGCCGGCTCGCCCACGCGCGCGGTCTGTGGCTACGATGTGCAGGTGCTCGACGAGGAGGGCAGGTCGGTAAAGGCCGGCGACATCGGCGCCATCGTCATCAAGCTGCCGATGCCGCCCGGCACGCTGCCGACGCTGTGGAACGCGGATCAGCGCTACCGTGACTCCTACCTGAGTCGCTACGAGGGTTACTACCTGACCGGGGACGCGGGCTTCAAGGACGAGGACGGCTATCTGTGGATCATGAGCCGCATCGACGACGTCATCAACGTCGCCGGCCACCGGCTCTCCACCGGCGCGATGGAAGAGGTGCTGGCCTCGCACCCGGACGTCGCCGAGTGCGCGGTGTTCGGCGTCGAGGACAGCTTCAAGGGCGAGCTGCCGCTCGGAATGGTCGTGCTCAAGGCCGGTGTCGATCGGCCGGAAGAGGAGCTGCGCAAAGAGCTGGTTGCACTGGTGCGCGAGAAGATCGGGCCGGTGGCGGCGTTCAAGCTGGTCACCGTGGTCAAGCGCCTGCCGAAGACCCGCTCGGGCAAGATCCTGCGTGGAACCATGAAGAAGATCGCCGACGGCAAGGAGTGGAAGATGCCGGCCACCATCGACGATCCCGCCATCCTGGATGAGATCGGCACGTCGCTGCAGGGGCTCGGCTATCCCAAGGCCGGCTGATCGCCGCAGGCCGAAGCGTGAACGAATCGAGGAGGACGACTGCGATGTCCCAACTAACAAGCCCCGGCGCACGCTTTCGCGCCGCCGTCGAGCGGGAACGGCCGCTGCAGGTGGTGGGCGCAGTGAACGCCTACTTCGCTCGGCTCGCCGAGCGCACGGGCTATCAAGCGCTCTACCTTTCCGGCGGCGGGGTCGCCGCCTGCTCGTGCGGTATCCCGGATCTCGGCATCACGACCATGGAGGACGTGCTGATCGACGCCCAGCGCATCACCAATGTGACCGAGCTGCCGTTGCTGGTCGACATCGACACTGGCTGGGGCGGCGCCTTCAACATCGGCCGCACCATCAAGGCCATGACCAGGGCTGGGGTCGCGGCGGTGCACATCGAGGACCAGGTGGCCCAGAAGCGCTGCGGTCACCGCCCCGGAAAGGCCATCGTGTCGCAGGAGGAGATGGTCGATCGTGTCAAAGCCGCGGCGGACGCCAAGATTGATCCCGAGTTCGTCATCATGGCTCGCACCGATGCCCTCGCTGTCGAGGGCCTGCAATCCGCGATCGATCGGGCCTGTGCCTGCGTCGAGGCGGGCGCCGACATGATCTTCCCCGAGGCCATGACCGAGCTCGCGATGTATCGGCAGTTTGCCGAGGCCGTGGGCGTGCCGGTGCTGGCCAATATCACCGAGTTCGGCTCCACGCCGCTCTACACCACCGAGGAGCTCGGCGCCAACGGGGTGGCGCTAGTGCTCTATCCGCTGTCGACGTTTCGTGCCGCCTCGGCGGCGGCACTGAACGTCTACCAGACCCTGCGCCGCGAGGGCACCCAGAAGAACGTGCTGGGGACCATGCAGAGTCGTGACGATCTTTACGACTATCTTGGTTATCACGCCTACGAACAGAAGCTCGATGCGCTGTTCGCGAATGTGAAGGAGGACTGACCATGAGTGAAGCAGCCCGGAAAGAAGACCTGTCCAAGAAGAAAAAGAAGTCGGTGGCTCTGTCGGGAACCGCCGCCGGCAATACCGCGGTGTGTACCGTGGGCCGCACCGGCAACGATCTGCACTATCGCGGCTACGATATCGTCGATCTCGCCAAGCACTGCGAGTTCGAGGAGATCGCCTACCTGCTGGTGCACGAGAAGCTGCCGACGCAGGCCGAGCTGAAGGCCTACAAGGCAAAGCTCAGGGCGCTGCGCGGTCTGCCCATGGGGGTCAAGCGCACGCTGGAGGCCATTCCGCCGTCGGCGCACCCGATGGACGTGATGCGCACCGGTGTCTCGGTGCTGGGTACCTGCCTGCCGGAGGCGCCCTCGCACCCGGTCTCCGAGGCCCGCGACATCGCCGATCGCATGATGGCTAGCCTGGGCTCGATGTTGCTCTACTGGTACCACTTCGCGGTCAACGGCAAGCGTATCGAGGTGGAAACTGACGACGACTCCATCGGCGGGCATTTCCTGCACCTGCTCCACGGCGAGGCGCCGCGGGACTCGTGGGTGCGCGCCATGCACGCCTCGCTGGTGCTCTACGCTGAGCACGAATTCAACGCCTCCACTTTCACCGCGCGCGTGATCACCGGCACCAACACCGATATCTACTCCGCGATCACCGGGGCAATCGGGGCGCTGCGCGGTCCCAAGCACGGCGGGGCGAACGAGGAGGCCTTTCGGATCCAGTCGCGCTACGCCAACCCGGACGAGGCCGAGGCCGACATCCGCGAGCGGGTCGCGGCGAAGAAGATCGTCATCGGCTTCGGGCACCCCGTCTACACGATCGCGGATCCGCGCAACGAGGTGATCAAGGGCATCGCCAAGGAGCTCTCCGCCGAGGCCGGCAACATGAAGCTCTACGACATCGCCGATCGTCTCGAATCGGTGATGTGGGACGCGAAGAAGATGTTCCCGAACCTCGACTGGTTCAGCGCGGTCTCGTACCACATGATGGGCGTGCCGACCGATATGTTCACCCCGCTGTTCGTGATCGCGCGCACTGCCGGCTGGGCGGCGCACGTGATCGAGCAGCGCATCGACGGCAAGATCATCCGTCCGAGCGCCAACTACGTCGGCCCCGAGAACCAGGCCTTCGTGCCGATGCCCAAGCGCGGCTGAACCGACGGCTGCCCTGCGGGGTGCGGCCGTCGCCGGCCCCGCGGGCTTCACCCCTTACCGAGCACTGCTCGATTGGTGCTGAGCCATGAATACTGCATACCGTAAAGCCCTGGCCGATACCGGCCTGGATTACTTCGATGCCCGTGCGGCGGTCGAGGCGATTCAGCCCGGGGCCTACGACAAGCTCCCCTACACTTCGCGCGTGCTGGCCGAGAACCTGGTGCGCCGCTGCGATCCGGAGATCCTCGATGCCTCCCTGCGCCAGCTCATCGAGCGCAAGCGCGAGCGCGACTTCCCCTGGTTCCCGGCGCGGGTCGTCTGCCACGATATCCTCGGTCAAACCGCGCTGGTCGATCTCGCCGGCCTGCGCGATGCGATCGCCGCCAAGGGCGGCGACCCGGCGCTGGTCAACCCGGTGGTGCCGACGCAGCTGATAGTCGATCACTCACTGGCGGTCGAGCACGCGGGCTTCGAGCCGGATGCCTTCGCCAAGAACCGCGCCATCGAGGATCGGCGCAACGAGGATCGCTTCCACTTCATCGAGTGGACGCGCAAGGCGTTCAAGAACGTGGACGTGATCCCGCCCGGCAACGGCATCATGCACCAGATCAACCTGGAGAAGATGTCGCCGGTGGTTCACGCGAGCGCCGGCGTAGCCTTCCCCGACACCCTGGTAGGCACCGACAGCCACACGCCGCACGTCGATGCACTGGGCGTCATCGCCGTCGGTGTCGGTGGCCTGGAGGCCGAGAGCGTGATGCTGGGTCGCGCCTCGTGGATGCGGCTGCCCGACATCGTCGGCGTGAAGCTGACCGGCACGCGCAAGCCGGGGATCACCGCCACCGACATCGTGCTGGCGCTGACCGAGTTCCTGCGTAAGGAGCGGGTGGTCTCGGCTTACCTGGAGTTCTTCGGCGACGGGATTCCCGG
>JBFKOE010000024.1:0-15970 GCA_041629015.1 Gammaproteobacteria bacterium | reverse complement strand
TACCTGATCTCCAGCATCGTGCTCGGGGTGCGTCTGGCACGCGGCGGCGCCGAGATTCCGCGCGACAAGACCACGCCGCTCGGGCTGGGGCTGGGCGCGCTGGTGCTGCACGGCATACTGCTCTACCAGATCGTGATGACCTCGGCCGGCGTCAATCTCGGCTTCTTCAATTCCTTTTCCCTGGTCGCGTGGCTGATCGCCCTGCTGCTGCTGCTCACCGCGCTGGGTAAGCCGGTGGAGAACCTCGGCATCCTGATCCTCCCCCTGGCCGGGCTGACGGTCGTGCTGGTGCTGCTCTTTCCCTCCAACCGCATCCTCAGCCCCTCTACCCCGATCGGTCTCGAGACCCACATCGTGACCTCGATCATCGCCTACAGCGTGCTCAGCATCGCCGCGGTTCAGGCCCTGCTGCTCGCGGTGCAGGAACGCCAGCTGCGCAACCGGCGGCCCGGCGGCTTCATACGCGCCCTGCCGCCGTTGCAGACCATGGAGATGCTGCTGTTCCAGATGATCTGGCTCGGCTTCGTGCTGCTGGGCATCGCGCTGCTGACCGGGCTGCTGTTCATCGAGGACATGTTCGCGCAGCACCTGGCCCACAAGACGGTGCTCTCGGTCGCGGCCTGGGGCGTGTTCGGCATCCTGCTCTGGGGGCGGCACCGCTTCGGCTGGCGCGGGCGCATCGCCATCCGCTGGACCCTGGGCGGCATCGTGGTGCTGATGCTGGCCTACTTTGGCAGCAAGCTGGTGCTGGAACTCATCCTCGGCATCCCCGCCGGCGCTTGACACCCCACAGCCGAACCCATACAACCCGAAGACCTCGGTCTTCACTGTGCGAGCGTTTCATTGGACGACATCCCTATTAGCGTGCTCCTCGGCACGCTGCTCCTGCTGATCGTACTCTCCGCCTTCTTCTCCGGTTCCGAAACCGGCCTGATGACGCTGAACCGCTACCGGCTGCGGCACCTGTCGCGGGCCGGCCACGGCGGCGCGGACCGGGCAAGCCGGCTGCTGCAGCGGCCGGACCGGCTGATCGGGCTGATCCTGCTCGGCAACAATTTCGTCAATATCCTGGCCTCGGCGCTGGCCACCGTGCTGTTCATCAGGCTGCTCGGGGAAGCGGGGATCTGGGTGGCGACGCTGTGCCTGACGATTGTCATCCTGCTGTTCGCGGAGGTCGCGCCCAAGACGCTCGCCGCGCTGCACCCGGAGCGCATCGCCTTCCCGGCGGCCTACGTCTACATCCCCTTGTTGAAAGTGCTCTACCCGGCGGTGTGGTTCATCAACACCCTGGCCAACGGGGTGCTGCGCCTGGTCGGCGTGCGCCCGGAGGAGGCCTCGACCGACAGCCTGAGCCGCGAGGAGCTGCGCACCGTGGTGCTCGAGGCCGGCGCGATGATCCCCAAGCGTCACCGGCGCATGCTGCTGAGCATCCTCGACCTGGAGAAGGCGAGCGTCGAGGACATCATGATCCCGCGCAGCGAGATCGTGGGCATCGACCTCAACGAGCCCACGGAGGTCATCCTCGAGCAGCTCACCAGCAGCCAGTACACGCGTCTGCCCGTTTACCGCGAGAGCGTCGATGAGCTGATCGGCATGCTCCACCTGCGCGATGCGGTGCACCTGATGCAGGACGGCAAGCTCGAGCGCGAGCAGCTGGTGCGGATCTGCAGCGAACCGTACTTCATCCCCGAGAACACGCCGCTCAACAAGCAGCTGCTGAACTTTCAGCAGCACAAGGAGCGGGTCGGGTTCGTGGTCGATGAGTACGGCGACATCCTGGGTCTGGTGGCGCTCGATGACGTGCTCGAGGAGATCGTCGGCGAGTTCACCACCGACCCCACCACCAACATCCCGAGCCTGCACCCGCAGGACGACGGCAGCGTGCTGGTCGACGGCGCCACCACGGTGCGCGAGCTCAATCGCAGCATCGGGCTCAAGCTTCCGACCGGAGGCCCGCGCACGCTCAACGGGCTGATCGTCGAGTACCTGGAATCGATCCCGGAGTCGGGCACCAGCCTGCGTCTGGCGGGCTACCCGGTCGAGATCGTGCAGATCAAGGGCAACGTGGTCAAGAAGGCCAAGATCTACCCGCAGCTCTACCGCAAGTAGCCGCGCGCCCGGCGCCGGGCAGGCGCCGTAGCGCAGGGTGTATCATGCCCGCTTCGCGCCGCGACCGGGGCTCGGCGACGGCGCCGCCAGATCACGACAACGCGCGAATCGGGGGAGCAAGCGGATGAGCGATACCAAGTACCTGCTGAGCGAATCGGACATACCCAAGGACTGGTACAACGTGATGGCGGACCTGCCCAACCCGCCCGCGCCGCCGCTCGGGCCGAACGGGCAGCCGGTGCCGCCCGAGGCGCTGGGCGCGATCTTCCCGGGCGCGCTCATCGAGCAGGAGATGTCCGCGGAGCGCTGGATCGCGATCCCCGAGCCGGTGCGCGAGGCCTACCGGATGTGGCGGCCCTCGCCGCTGTTCCGGGCCCGCCGCCTGGAGGCCGCGCTCGAGACGCCGGCGCGCATCTACTACAAGTACGAGGGCGTCAGCCCGGCCGGCTCGCACAAACCCAACACCGCGATCCCGCAGGCCTACTACAACCGCGAGGCCGGCATCCGCCGGCTGACCACCGAGACCGGCGCCGGGCAGTGGGGCTCCTCGCTGGCGCTCGCCGGGCAGATGTTCGGGCTCGAGGTGCGGGTGTTCATGGTCAAGGTGAGCTACGAGCAGAAGCCGTTTCGCCGCTCCATGATGCAGACCTGGGGCGCCGAGGTGCTGGCGAGCCCCAGCGATCAGACCGAATCCGGTCGCAAAATCCTGGCTGCCGACCCGGATTCCCCCGGCTCGCTCGGCATCGCCATCTCCGAGGCCGTGGAGGAGGCGGCGGGGCGCCCCGACAGCAACTACTCGCTCGGCTCGGTGCTCAACCACGTTCTGCTGCACCAGACGGTGATCGGCCTGGAGGCGCGCAAGCAGCTCGAGCAGGCCGGCGATTACCCCGACGCGGTGTTCGCGCCCTGCGGCGGCGGCTCGAACTTCGGCGGCATCGCCTTCCCCTTCTTCGCCGACAAGGCGGCCGGGAAGGAGATCCGGCTGGTGGCGGTGGAGCCCACCTCCTGCCCGACGCTGACGCGCGGCCACTACGCCTACGACTTCGGCGACACCGTCGGGCACACGCCGCTGATGAAGATGTACACCCTGGGGCACGACTTCATGCCTCCGGGAATTCACGCCGGCGGGCTGCGCTACCACGGCGACTCGGCGCTGGTCTCGCAGCTCTACCACGAGGGGCTCGTCGAGGCGCTCGCGGTCCCGCAGGTCGCGACCTTCGAGGCAGGCGTGCTGTTCGCGCGCAGCGAGGGCATCATCCCGGCGCCCGAATCCAATCACGCCGTGCGCGCGGTGATCGATGAGGCGCTGGCGTGCAAGCAGGCCGGCGAGTCGCGCTGCCTGCTGTTCAACCTCTCCGGTCACGGGCATTTCGACATGGCCGCCTACGACCGCTACCTGGCCGGCGAGCTGCAGGACTTCGAGTATCCGGAGGCCGCTATCCGCGAGGCGCTGGAGCGCCTGCCCAGGGTCGGCTGAGGCCGGCGGCGGAGACCGAGCCGTGAACGGACGCAGCGGCGGCAACCGCAGGCGCCTGCAGCGCATCGGCTTCGACTGTCCGGCGACGGTGACCCTGCGCGGGGCCGAGCACGCAACCCGCCTGCTCGACGTCTCGCTGCGCGGCGCGCTCATCCTCTGGCCCGGGGCCTGGAACGTCGCACCCGGCGATCCGGTGACGCTGCGCGTCGAGCTCGCGCCGCCGCAGGCCATCATCGCCATGGACTGCACGGTGGCGCACGTGGGCAGCGACAGCCTTGGGCTGTACTGCGAGCGCATCGACCTGGCCAGCGTAGCGCACCTGCGCCGCGTCGTGGAACTCAACCTCGGCGACCCCGAGCTGCTGCAACGGGAGCTCGCGGCACTGAGCGCACCGTCCTGAGCCGCGCCGGCGAACGCGGCTCCGGCCCAGAGCGCCGCTAGAGCAACTCCAGCGCCTCGCCGAGGCGCGTGACCGGCACGATCTCCAGGCCGGCGACGCCGCGCTTGGGCACGTTGGCGGCCGGGACCACGGCGCGGCGAAAACCGTGCTTGAGCGCCGCGGCCAGGCGCTCCGGCCCGCTCTGCACCGGGCGAATCTCCCCGGCCAGGCCGAGCTCGCCGAAAACGACCAGCTCCGCGTCGAGCGCCCGGTCGCGATAACTGGAAAGCACCGCGGAGACGACCGCGAGATCAGCGCCCGTCTCGGCCACCCGCACACCGCCGACCACGTTCACGTAGACATCCTGATCGCCCATCGCCACCCCGCCGTGGCGATGCAGCACCGCAAGCAGCATGTTCAGTCGGTTCTGCTCCAGGCCCAGCGTGACCCGGCGCGGATTGCCGAGCGGGCTGGGTTCGACGAGCGCCTGCACCTCGACGAGCAGCGGCCGGGTGCCCTCGCGGGTCACCATGACCACGCTGCCCGAGACCGGCTGGGGATGGCGGGAGAGGAAGATCGCCGAGGGATTGCTGACCTCGCGCAGGCCGGAGTCGGTCATCGCGAAGACGCCGATCTCGTTGACCGCGCCGAAGCGGTTCTTGACCGCCCGGATCACCCGGTAGCGGTTGCCGGCGTCGCCCTCGAAGTAGAGCACCGTGTCGACCATGTGCTCGAGCACGCGCGGGCCGGCCAGCTGGCCGTCCTTGGTGACGTGGCCGACCAGGAACAGCGCGGTCGCGCTCTGCTTGGCGTGGCGGGTGAGCTGGGCGGTGCACTCGCGCAACTGCCCGACCGCGCCGGGTGCCGACTGCAGGGCATCGGTGTGCACCGTCTGGATGGAATCGATGACCATGACCCGCGGCCGGGCGCGGTCCGCGGCCTCCAGGATCGTCTCGAGCCGGGTCTCGGCCAGCAGCAGGAGATCCTCCGCGCCGAGTCCCAGACGCCTGGCCCGCAGGCTGATCTGCTCGGGCGACTCCTCGCCGCTCACGTACAGCGCCGTGCCCTCGCCACCGAGTCTGCCGAGCGCCTGGAGCAGCAACGTCGACTTGCCGATGCCGGGATCGCCGCCGATCAGGACCACCGAGCCTGGCACCAGCCCGCCGCCGAGGACACGATCGAGTTCCGCCAGGCCCGTGCTGCCGAGGTGCGGCGCAGGCCCGGCCGCCACGCTGGCAAGCGGTATCACCTCCGCCGGGCCACAGCCCGCGTAGCCGGCCCGCGTTCGCGCCGGCGCCACTGCGCGCTCTTCCTGAAGGGTGTTCCAGGCGCCGCACTCGGGGCACTGGCCGACCCACTTGGGAGACTGCCCGCCGCAGGCGCTGCAACTGAAGATGGTCTTGCCCTTGGCCAAGCTCGATCCGGGTGGGGTGCGCGAGAACGGCGATACTAGCACGGGCCCCGCGCGGGCCATGGGCGCCGCTCGCCGCGGCCGGGCGGGCCGCCGGCGAAAATGACGAAGGCGGCCCGAGGGCCGCCTTCGTAGTTCCATTTAGGCTTTCCGTGCCTGACCAGGTCCTGCTGGTCTCCCTGCGCCTCCCGCAGGGACGCTCCTTCATCCCGGCGTGCTCATTGTGCGGGATTGCGGCACCGCCGCAAGCCAGGATCGGCCTGTCCGGCGGACCCGCTTCGCCCCTCCGGCGACTGTGCTGGGAGCAGTTTCCCATGCTAGATCAACGCGTTGCGCCTTAGCGGGCAAGCCGGCCCGCGCGCCCGTCCGACACGGATATGGGGAAATGCCTACAAGGCGCTACGGCAAAGACTACAGGGCCCGCAGCCGCCGCGCGCTCACTCCGCGCGCTCGACGAAACGCACCCTGGAGGTCACCTTGCAGAACAGCTCGTAGCTGATGGTTCCCGCGCTCGCCGCCACCTCCTCGGCCGCCAGGCCCTCGCCCCACAGCACCACGGGGTCACCGAGCTCGACGTCGGCGAGCCCGGTCAGGTCCACTGCGATCATGTCCATGGACACGCGCCCGGCCAGCGCCGCGCGCTGCCCGCGTACCAGCACCGGCGTACCGCTGGGGGCGTGGCGGGGATAGCCATCGCCATAGCCGATGGCCGCGATCCCGACGCGCGCGGGGCGCTCGGCGCGCCACGCCCCTCCGTAGCCCACCGTCTCGCCCGCTGCCAGCCGCCGGATCTCGATCAGCCGCGTCCTGAGCGTCATGACCGGACGCAGACCGAGCGCCGCGCCGGAGCCCTCGACGAAGGGGCTCGCCCCGTAGAGCATGATGCCGGGACGGATCCAGTCCCCCACCACCTGCGGCCAGCCGAGTATGGCCGCCGAGTTCGCCAGGCTGCGCTCGCCCTCCAGGCGTCCGACCGCGCCCGCGAACACCTTGAGCTGCTGCTCGGTGAAGGGGTCGGCGCGATCGTCGGCGTTGGCCAGGTGGGTCATCAGCCCGACGCTCGCCACGTTGCGCGAGGCGCTCAGCCGGCCGTGCAGCTCCACCGCCTCACTCGGGCTCACTCCCAGGCGGTGCATGCCGCTGTCGATCTTGAGCCAGATCTTCAGCGGGTGCTCCAGGCGGGCGCGCTCGAGCATGTGCACCTGCTCGGCGGAGTGGACCGTGGCGTCGATGTGGTGGCGGCTGAAGGTCGGGAGCTCGGCGGCCTCGAAGAAGCCCTCCAGCACGTTGACCGGGTGCGCGAACCCACCCTCGCGCAGCTCCTCTGCCTCCTCCAGGCAGGCGACGGCGAAGGCGTCCGCGGCGCGCAGCGCGGCCGCCACCCGCAGCAGGCCATGGCCGTAGCCGTTGGCCTTGACCACCGCCATCACCCGGCTGCCGGGCGCGGCGCTGCGCGCGCGGGCCAGGTTGGCGCCGAGCGCGCCCAAGTCGATCAGGGCTTCGGCCGGCCGCGCCATGTCTTCAGTCCCGATCGGGGAAAACGTCGTGGATGTAGTTCTCGAAGCGCGTGTACTGGCCGAGGAAGGTCAGGCGCACGGTGCCGATCGGCCCGTTGCGCTGCTTGCCGACGATGATCTCGGCGCTGCCCTTGTCGGGGCTGTCCGGGTTGTAGACCTCGTCGCGGTAGATGAACACGATCAGGTCCGCGTCTTGCTCGATGCTGCCCGACTCGCGCAGATCCGACATCACCGGGCGCTTGTTGGGGCGCTGCTCGAGGTTGCGGTTGAGCTGCGAGAGCGCGACCACCGGGACGTGCAGCTCCTTGGCCAGCGCTTTCAACGAGCGCGAGATCTCCGAGATCTCGGTGGCGCGGTTCTCGCCGCTGCCGGGCGCCTGCATGAGCTGCAGGTAATCGACCACGATCAGCCCGAGATCGCCGGCCTCGCGCTTCAGGCGCCGCGCACGCGCGCGCAGCTCGGTCGGCGTGAGCGCCGCGGTGTCGTCGATGTACATCGGCGCCTCGGCGAGCATGGTCACCGCCGAGGTGATGCGCGGCCAGTCGTCCTCGCCGAGCCGCCCGGTGCGCACCTTCTGCTGATCGATGCGCCCGAGCGAGGACATCATGCGGAGCGCCAGCTGCTCGCCGGGCATCTCCATGCTGTAGATCGCGACCGGCTTCGGCGCGCCGCGGTGGCCCTTGATCGCCACGTGCTCGGCGACGTTGAGCGCGAAGGTGGTCTTTCCCATCGAGGGACGCCCGGCGACGATGATCAAGTCCGCGGGCTGCAGCCCCGAGGTCATCTCGTCGAAGTCCGAGTAGCCGGTGGCGATCCCGGTGATCGGCTCATCGCTCTGGAACAGCGCGTCGATCCGATCGACCGCCTCGGCAAGCAGCTGCTTGATCGGCACAAAGCCCTGCTGGGCGCGCATCCCCTGCTCGGCGATCTCAAAGACCAGGCGCTCAGCGTCATCGAGCAGCTGCTTGGCATCGCGCCCCTCGGGGTTGAAGGCGCTGCCGGCGACCTCGGTGCCGACGTGGATGAGCTGCCTGAGCACCGAGCGCTCGCGCACGATGTCGGCGTAGGCGCCGATGTTGGCGGCGCTGGGGACGTTTCTCGCCAGCGAGTCCAGGTACGGCAGCCCGCCGGCGTCCTTGAGCTCGCCGCGCGCCTCGAGCGCCTCGGAGACCGTGATCGGGTCGAGCGGGTCACCGCGCTCGGCGAGCACGCCGATGGCGGCGTAGATCAGCCGGTGGTCGCGGCGGTAGAAATCGCGCGCGCCGATGCGGTCGGCGACGAGGTCCCAGCTCTGGTTGTCGAGCAGCAGGCCGCCGAGCACCGACTGTTCGGCCTCGATCGAGTGCGGCGCGATCCGCAGCGACTCGGTGACCGGGTCCGGCCGACCGATGGGGTGTGCTGTTTCGGGCATGCCAGCTTCCCGGTACGGAACGGAAAGGGCGGCGCCATTGCTCAGACGCCGTACACGGTCCGCACACCTCTACCCGGGTGCTTGTCCCGCCCCTCGTGAAGGGGCCTAGGATACGTCAAGGCTCTGTGGACAAGATAGTGGATAAGGTGTTCGCGGCGCGGGGAAATCGCGGGAAAACGCGCAACTCGCGATGGCAGACCGGGGCAATGCACCGGCCCGCCGAGCGCCGCCTCAGGAGCTCTATTCGGCCTCTTCCGCGATCACCTTGACGTGCACGGTCGCGGTCACGTCGGTGTGCAGGTGCAGGTCGACGTCGTACTCGCCCACCTGCCGCAGCACGCCCTCGGGAAGGCGCACCTCGCTGCGCTCCACGCTCACCCCCGCGACCGCGCTGGCCGCATCGGCGATCTCCTGGGTGCCGATCGAACCGAAGAGCTTGCCCTCGGTGCCCGCCTTGGCGGTCAGGCTCAGCTCCTTGCCCTCCAGGGCCTCGCGCCGGGCCTCGGCGGCCTCCAGGCGTTCGCGGGCGACCCGCTCCAGCTCGGCGCGCTGTTCCTCGAAGCGGGCGATGTTCTCGGGAGTCGCCGGGGCCGCCTTGCCGGACGGCACCAGGTAGTTGCGCCCGTAACCGGCCTTGACCCGCACCTTCTCGCCCAGGTCGCCCAGATTGTCCACCTTCTCGAGCAGAATCACTTCCATCGTCTCATCCCCATTGCCGTATCCGTCAGGCTCGCGCCTTCAATCCGCGCCGCCGCGCCGCGCCTGCACCCGTCTCCTGACATCGACCCAGGTATCGAGCA
Source organism: Gammaproteobacteria bacterium (assembly GCA_041629015.1). Classification (GTDB taxonomy): domain Bacteria; phylum Pseudomonadota; class Gammaproteobacteria; order QQUJ01; family QQUJ01; genus JBFKOE01. The sequence continues at coordinate 6,866 of JBFKOE010000024.1, read as the reverse complement.
ACCCGAGCCCCGAGATCAGGGTCGAGACCTGCGGCAGCGCCACGACCCCGAGCACGTACATGCCCACCAGCCACGCCACGTGCGCCTTGAGCAGCTTGACCAGGCCGTGCACCACCGCCAGGCCCTGGAACAGGTACACGGCGATCGCCACCGAGCCGAGGTCCCTGGCCACCCGGGCGCCGCCGCCCTCGAACAGCCACGCCGCGGCGAACACCAGCAGGGTGACCCCCGCCATCGCCTGACCCAGGCGCAGCTCGTGAAACTCCTGCTGGAAGCCGCCCGGGTTGTAGAGAATCGCCTGCCACCAGCGCGCCAGCAGCAGGCTCACCAGGTAACTCGATACCAGCGCCGCGGCCGCGACCCCGGTCATCAGCTCGGCCATCGCCGCCAGCGCGCGCTCGACGTCGGCCACGCCCGCCTCGCGCAGCAGGGGAGCGAAGTACCCCTCCAGCAGCTCGCGCCAGGCGGCGACGGGCTCGGCCACCACGATGTGCGTGCCGAGCACCACGCAGGCGCCGAGCACGGCGGCGGCCTGAAAGGCCAGAGCCAGCGACACGCTCGCGCGCAGGGTCAGCGACAGCAGCCACACGGGCAACCACAGCATCAGGCCGACGCTGAGCCCCACCCAGGGCACGCCCACGCTGAGCAGCCCCATCCCCGCCAGCACCGCCGCGGCGGCGACCAGCACCAGCGCGCCGTCCTTCGGCCCGTTGCGCAGCGTGACCAGCGCCAGCACCGCGGCGCTCAGGTAACTGAGCGGCGGCACGGCCAGCGACAGCGCGGCGAAGCCGGCCGCCACCAATACCGCCTGACCCGGTCCGCGCATCACGAAGGACGCCAGGGCGCGCATGCTTGGGCTCCGTGGGTCTGCCGATCGCGGCGGACAGCAGGCTCGTCAGTGGCTGTCGCAATACGGCAGCAGCGCTAGATAGCGCGCGCGCTTGATCGCCGTGGTCAGCTGGCGCTGGTAGCGCGCCTTGGTCCCGGTGATGCGGCTGGGCACGATCTTGCCGGTCTCGGTGACGTAGTTCTTGAGGGTCGCGAGATCCTTGTAATCGATCTCCTTGACCCCCTCGGCGGTGAAGCGGCAGAACTTGCGGCGGCGGAAGAAACGCGACATGAGTGGGTTCCTCTATCTCTGGATTCGATCGCTGGCGCTGCGCGGGGCGGCGCTCAGGCCGTGTCCTCAGCCTTGGCCTGCCCCTCGGTGCTGGCCTCTTGCTCCTCGGCGCTGGCCTCTTGCTCCTCGGCGCTGGCCTCTTCCTCCTCGGCGCCGGAGGACTCCTCGCTGCGCTCGGCGGAACGCGAGGGCCGGCGCTGGCCCCTGCCCTCGCCGTCGTCGTCATCCGCACCCCCGCGACGATCGTCGTCGCGCGAATCGCGGCTCTTGGCGAGCGGCGACGGCTCGGTATCCGCCTCGCGGCGCGCGATCACCAGGTTGCGCAGCACCGCGTCGTTGAAGCGAAAGGCGCTGATGAGCTCGTCGAGCGCGGCCTGATCGCACTCGACGTTCATCAACACGTAGTGCGCCTTGTGGACCTTGTTGATGGGGAAGGCGAGCTGCCGTCGGCCCCAGTCCTCGAGGCGGTGGATCTTGCCGCCGCCGCCCTCGATGGTGCCGCGGTAGCGCTCCACCATGGCGGGCACCTGCTCGCTCTGGTCCGGGTGGACCAGGAACACGATCTCGTAGTGTCGCATTGTCGCTCCTTGTGGATTGGCAGCCTCCCGCTGCGGGCGGTGAGGCAAGGAGTGTGGCCGTCGCGACGGCCGGAAATTCAAGGCGCGGGATTATAGGTGAAGCGTATCGGGGGCGCAACGCGGCCTCAGCGGCGCTGGCGGACGGCCTCGAACAGGCAGATGCCGGTGGCCACGGAGACGTTGACGCTGGCGACGCTGCCGGCCATGGGTATTCGCACGAGGACGTCGCAGTGCTCGCGAGTCAGGCGCCGCAGCCCCTTACCTTCTCCGCCCAGCACCAGCGCCAGGGGTCCGCGCAGATCCGCCTCGTAGAGCAGCGTGTCGCCGTCACCGGCCGCGCCGACCAGCCAGATGCCGCGATCGCGCAGCGCGCGCAGCGCGCGCGCCAGGTTACCGACCTGGACCAGCGGCACGCTCTCGGCGGCTCCGCAGGCCACGCGGCGAACCGTCGCGCTCAAGCCCGCGGCGCGGCGACCCGGGAGCAGGACCGCGTGCACGCCGGCGGCATCGGCGCTGCGCAGGCAGGCGCCGAGGTTGTGCGGATCCTGCACCTGATCCAGCACCAGCAGAAAGGGTGGCTCGCTCAGACCCTCGAGCAGCGGCGCGAGCTCGCGCTCATGGTGCGCCAGCGCCGCCCGGCCCTCGGCGACCGCCCCCTGGTGGCGGGCGCCGCCGACCAGCTCGTCGAGGCGCTCACGCTCGATCGCCTCCACGCGCACGCCGGCCTCGCGCGCCAGCGCGCGCAGCTCCTTCATGCGCTCATCGCGTCGGGCACGATCGACGTATAGGCGGGCGATCGACTCCGGATCACTGCGCAGCGCCGCGGCCACGGTGTGCAGGCCGTGAATGCGCCCGCTCTCGCTCACCGCCGGCGGCCGCCGCGCGCCCGCGCCTTGCCCCCGGCGCGGCGCTCGCCCACCAGCTCGAGGTCGATCTTGCGCTCATCGAGGTCCACCCGCACCACCCGCACGCGCACCGGGTCGGACAGGCGGTAGACGCGGCCGCCGCGCTCGCCGACCAGCCGGTGTTTCGCGGCGTCGAGGTGATAGTAGTCGTTCTCCAGCGCGGTCACGTGCACCAGGCCCTGAGCGTGGATCTCGTTCAGCTCGACGAACAGCCCGAAGCCGCTCACCCCGCTGATCACGCCGTCGAACTCCTCGCCCACCCGGTCCATCATGTACTCGCAGCGCAGCCAGTTGACCGCGTCGCGCACCGCCTCGTCGGCGCGCCGCTCCGTCGCCGAGCAGTGCTCGCCGAGCATCACCATCTCGTCGGCGGCGTAGGGAAAGCGATCGGGGCTCTTGCCGTCGAGCACGTGATGGATGGCGCGGTGCACGACGAGATCCGGATAGCGGCGGATCGGCGAGGTGAAATGAGCGTAGGCCTCGTGCGCCAGGCCGAAGTGCCCGCAGTTGCCCGGGCTGTAGAGCGCCTGGTTTAGCGAGCGCAGCATCACAGTCTCGATCAGATGCGCATCCGGGCGCCCGGAGACCTGGCGCAGCAGGCGGGCGAAGTCCTTGGGGGCGGGCTTCTCGCCGCCCTGCAGCCTCAGGCCGAACTCCAGCAGGAAACCGCGCAGCTCGGTGATCTTTTCGGAATCGGGTTCCTCGTGCACGCGGTAGAGCAGCGGTATGCGCTGGCGCTGCAGGTAGCGCGCCGCGGCCACGTTGGCGAGGATCATGCACTCCTCGATGATCAGGTGCGCGTCGTTGCGCCGCAGCGGCAGGATGCGCTCAATCTTGCCCGCCGCGTCGAACTCGATCTTGGTCTCCGTGGCATCGAAATCGATCGCGCCGCGCCGTTCGCGCGCGGCCCGCAGGACCTTGAACAGGCCGTACAGCGCCTTGAGGTGCGGTAACAGCTCACCGAGGGCGGCGCGCGCCCCCGGCTCGCGTTCCACCAGCGCGCCGGCCACCTGGTCGTAGGTCAGGCGGGCGGCCGAGCGCATGAGCGCGCGGTGAAAGCTCGAGCGGGTGACCCGCCCCTCGGCATCGATCAGCAGCTCGCAGGCCAGGCACAACCGATCAACGTCGGGATTGAGCGAGCACAGGCCGTTGGAGAGCACCTCAGGCAGCATCGGGATCACTCGTCCGGGAAAATACACCGAGGTGCCTCGCTCACGCGCCGCGGCGTCGAGCGCGCTGCCCGGTTTCACGTAGGCCGCGACGTCGGCGATCGCCACCACCAGCCGCCAGCCGCGCGCGCGCCGCTCGCACCACACGGCATCGTCGAAGTCCTTCGCGTCGGCGCCGTCGATGGTCACCAGGGGCAGCTCACGCAGGTCGCGCCGCCCGCGCTTGGCCGACTCCGGCACCGTGGCCGAGAACCGCGCCGCCTCCGCGCTCGCCTCCTCGCTCCAGGTGCTCGGCAGCTGGTGCACGCGGGCAGCGACGTCGATCTCCATCCCTGGCGCCAGGTGATCGCCCAGCACCTCCACGACGCGACCGTGCGCCTGGCGCGCTCCGCGCGGGTATTCGTCGATCTCGGCGACCACGATCTGGCCGCTGCGCGCCCCCTTGCGTCCGGACTCCGGGACCAGGATCTCGTGGGCGATGCGGGCGTTGTCCGGCACCACGTAGCCCACCCCGCCGTCAGCGAAGTAGCGCCCGACGACCTGCCGGTTGGCGCGCTCCAGCACCTCGACCAGCGCGGCCTCGGGCCGGCCGCGGCGATCGTGGCCGGCGATACGCACCAGGGCGCGGTCACCGTGCATCAGGGTGCGCATCTCGCGCGGGGAGAGGAACAGGTCCTCGCCGCCCCCGTCGGGAACCAGGAAGCCGAAACCATCGCCATGACCGATCACCCGCCCGCGCACCAGGCCCATGCGCTGCGCGAGCCCGTAGGCCTTGCGCCGGTTGCGCACCAGCTGCCCGTCGCGCTCCATCGCCTGCAGGCGCCGGCGCAGGGCCTCGCGGTCGCGCTCCTCGGTGAGCCCGAGCGCCCGGGCGAGCTCGCCGGCCGCCACCGGCTCGCCGAGCTCGTCGAGGTAGGCCAGCAGGGCCTCGCGGCTGGGGATCGGGCGCTCGTAGCGCTCGGCCTCGCGCTCGGAATGGGGGTCTTCGATGGCGAAACGGCGGCCTCGGCGGGCGCGTTTCGACACTCGCTCACTGCGACTCAAGTGCTTCTCCGGATAGTGGTTTTGGCGACGTTGACAAGGCTTGGCGCTGCCGGTAGAGTGCCGGCTCTTCGCACGGCGGAGGGCACCCCGCCCGCTGCGGAAACGCCGAGGTGGCGGAATTGGTAGACGCGCTAGCTTCAGGTGCTAGTGGGGGTTTCCTCGTGGAGGTTCAAGTCCTCTCCTCGGCACCATTCCCGCAGACTAACACACCCCTGCAGTAACACGAAAGCCTCTGTTTTTTAAGCGCTTTCCGGCTCCCCAGGCCGTGCCTTGCGGCTGGCACTGGGGTGTGGGGCGCGCAGCCGGCGTGCTTCGTACTGACCCTCACGCACTGGCAAACCGGTCGGCCCGAAAGGGTTCGATCGGCACCCGGCAACGCCCAGTTAGGGCCAGGTCGGCGAGCAGCTCCCCCACCACCGGGCCAAGCTGGAATCCGTGGGCCGAGAAACCGAAGGCGTGCCATGCGTCGGCGGCACGAGTCGCCGCGCCGATGACCGGCAACTGGTCCGGCGTCACCGCCTCGATCCCCGCCCAGCAGCGCACGATGCGCACGTCGGTTAACTGCGGAAAAAGGTCCAGGGCGGTCTGTGCGTTGCGACCGAGGCCGGTGAGATCGAGGATGGTGCGGTTTCGATCCGCCTCGGCCCGCCCGCGGTAGCCACCGCCGATCAGCACGGTGCCGTTCGCGAACTGCTTGAAGGACAGTGGCCGGCTCGCGCAACCGAGCACCGGGCGCAGGAACGGTCGCACCCGCTCGGTGATCATCAGCATCGGCGCCTCGGCCCGCAGCGGCACCCTCTCGCCGAGCCAGCCGGCCACCACGCCGCCCCAGGCCCCGGCTCAGTTGAACAGCCAACGTGCCCGAAGCTGGCGAGCCCCGCAGGCGACTCGCCAGACGCCCTCGCGGTGCTCCACGCCGCTCACCGGCGTGCCCTCGAGCAAGCTCACACTGGCGGCGAGCGCCGCCCCGCGAAATGCGAGCACCGTGCGAAACGGCAGCGCGTGACCGTCCCCGCGACACAGGATGGCGCCGACGCAGTGCGGCGCGATTGCCGGCACGAGCTCGCGCAGCGCGGCGCGGTCGATCAGCTCCTCGTGAGTGTAGCCCAGCCCCTGAAGCTCGCTCACCCGCGCGGCGAGCCGCTCCATGTCGGACTCATTCTCCGCCACCTTGATCTGCCCACTGGGCTCGAAGGCGCAGTCGTCGCCGACCAGCTCCGGCAGGCGTTGCCACAGCTCCAGCGAGGCCAGCGCCAGCGGGATCTCTGCCACGTGCCGACCCAGTCGCCGCACGCCGCCGGCGTTGACGCCGGAGGCATGGCGCCCCGGGTGATCCTTCTCGATCGGAATCACGCGCGCCCCGCCCCGCGCGAGGTGCAGCGCCGTGGAGCAGCCGTGCAGGCCGCCCCCGATCACGATGGCGTCCGCGCTCGAGGAATCCACGTTCAGCGCGCGGCGATGACCGTCATCTCGACCTTCAGCGAGGCGCGTGCCAGCACGTCGCGGGTCTGGGCGGTGATGTCGCCCTCGGGACACCTCTGCGCGGTCTGCCCGCACAGATAGACGGTGTCATTGTGCACGACGATGCGGCTCATGCGCTCGCCGCAATCGTGACGCTCGATCCTCATGCCGCCGTCTCCTCTCGGGCCCGACCCGGCTCGCTACCCCGCGCGGACCCGCTGTCGCCAAACGGGTTCGCCCCGCACCGGTGCGCTCAGTCGAAAGGATGCCGCAGCAGGATGGTCTCGCTGCGATCCGGTCCCGTGGAGATGAGATCCACCGGCGCGCCGACCAGCTCCTCGACCCGCTTGAGATAGTCCCGCGCCACCCGGGGCATATCCTCGATGCGAGTCAGACGCGCGGTGCTGCCCTCCCAGCCGGGCAGGTCCTCGTATACCGGCTCGCAGCGCGCGTAGCCCTCGGCATCGAGCGGCGGAGTGTCGACCAGCGCGCCGTCGACCCGGTAAGCGGTACAGACGCGGATGGTCTCCAGCCCGTCGAGCACGTCGAGCTTGGTGATGCACAGGCCCGAGGCGCTGTTGGTCTCGAT
>JBFKOE010000023.1:0-16034 GCA_041629015.1 Gammaproteobacteria bacterium | reverse complement strand
GCGCGTCGCGGGCCAGCCGCGCCAGGCCGCCGCCCGGCCCGCAGCCGAGATCCAGCACCCGTCCGCGGCCACCCTCGGGCAGCAGCGAACCCAGCGCATTCCACACCGCCGCGCTGCTGAGGTACAGCGGTACCCGCTCGAACACGCTGTTGCCCAGCAGCAGCAGGCAGAGCAGCAGCGCGCCGAGGTAGACCACCGGATCCAGGCCCAGCCCCTGGCCCCAGTACAGGGCGGGCACGAAAGCGGCCAGGATGCCCAGCCACCAGCCGGGCAGCGCGCTGCGCCAACCCATTGCGGCGGCGGCGAGCCCGGTGCTGAGCACCAGGGCGCTCGCCGGCGCGGCGACGCCCGTGAGCGCTGCCCAAGCGAGCGCAACCGCGCCGGCGAGGGCCGCGGCGCCGAGCTGGCAGCCGGCGGCGACCAGCAAGGGGTGGCGGCGCGCGGGCACGCTAGCGAGGGTCGTCGCGCTCATCGCCCGGCGGCCTCCGGCTGCACCCCCGGAATGCGGGGCAGCGCCGGGCGGATCGGGTTGAGCTCGGCGGCGCCGGCGGGCGGCGCTCCGGCAGCGCGCGCGGGCCCGGCGGGCACCGGCGACGGGGCGGGCACGCTGGCGGCCGGCACGGGGGCGGCCGGCTTGGGGACGGGCGTGCTGGCGGGCGCGGCGGGGCGAGGGGCAGGCGGCGCGACCCCGGGAATTCCCGGCACCACCGGCTGAATGGGGTTGAGCGGAACGGCGTCGCCGGCGGACGGGCGGGGCGCCGCCGGCGCGGACTCCTCTGGCCGTGGCGTCGGTTCGACCGGGGCCGGCTCGGCTGGGGCTGACTCCGCTGGGGCGGGCGCCGCGGGCGCGACCTCGCCGGCCGCGTCCTCGGCGCTGCCGGCGCCGATCTCCAGCGTGCGCAGATCCTCGCCCAGCAGCTCACGCTCGGTCCGCGGGTTGAGCACCATGATCGAGATGCGGCGGTTGACCGCGGCCTGCGGATTGGCGCGATCCAGCGGCACGGCGGCGGCCAGACCGGTCACGCGGATGATCTTGTCGCTCCCCAGGCCCGCGGCCACCATCTCGCGCCGCGCCGCGTTGGCGCGATCCGCCGACAGCTCCCAGTTGGTGTACGGCCGTTCCCCGGCCACGAACGGTGTCGCGTCGGTGTGGCCGGTCAGGCTGACGCGGTTGGGCAGCTCGCCGAGCAGCGGCGTGATCTCGCGCAGGATGTCGCGGGCGTGGGCCTCCATGCGGTCGCTGCCGGAGGCGAACATCGCCCGGTTCTCCGCGTCGACGATCTGGATGCGCAGCCCCTCGCTGGTCAGGTCGATGCGCAGCTGGTCCTTGAAACGGCGCAGCACGGGGCTGTCCTGGATCAGCTCCTTGAGCCTGCCGCCGAGCTCGTCCAGGCGCCCGGTGGCCTCGTCGGCCACCCGGGTGACGATGTCGCGGGTACCCTGCTCGGTGCGCTTCACCTGCCCGGCGGTGCGCACCAGGTCCTCGCCGCCGCCCTTTATGACGCTGGTCGCATCACCCGAGCCCTCGCCGCCCATCAGCGAGACCTTCCACGGGTTCTGGAAGAACTCGGCGATGCCCTGCTTGTCGGCCTGGGTCGTGGAGCCGATCAGCCACATGAGCAGGAAGAAGGCCATCATCGCGGTCACGAAGTCGGCGTAGGCGATCTTCCAGGCGCCGCCGTGATGACCGTGATCCGCCTTGCGGACCCGCTTGACGATGATCGGTTTCTTTTCTTCCAGGCTCATGGCCGCACTGGCTCCCAGGCCCGGCGCCGTTCCGGCGGATCAGCCCTTGGCCTTGCGCAGGTGCGCCTCGAGTTCCTCGAAGCTCGGCCGCTCGGTCGAGTACGCCACCTTGCGCGCGAACTCCACGGCGGTGGGCGGCGGCGACCCGTTGACGAAGGCGATCAGGCCGGTCTTGAGGCACTGCAGGTACTTGGTCGACTCGGCCACCCGCTGCTCGAGCAGATTGGCCAGCGGCCCGACGAAGCCGTAGGAGAGCAGGATGCCGAGAAAGGTGCCGACCAGGGCCGCGGCGATCAGCTTGCCGAGCTCCTTGGGGGGAATGCCCACCGACTCCATGGTGTGGACCACGCCCATCACCGCCGCCACGATGCCGAAGGCCGGCAGCGCGTCGGCCAGCTTGCGCAAGGCCTCGACCGGCTGCATGGCCTCGTGGTGATGGGTCTCGATGTCCAGCTCCATGAGGTTGTCGATCTCGTGGGCGTCGAGGTTGCCGCTCACCATCAGGCGCAGGTAATCGCACAGGAACTCTATGGCGTGGTGGTTCTTGAGCACGTTGGGCGCGGACTGAAAGAGCGCGCTCTCGCGCGGCCGCTCGATGTCGTCCTCGATCGCCATTAGGCCCTCGCGGCGGGCCTTGTTGAAGATCGCGTTGAGCAGCGACAGGGTCTCCATGTACAGGGCCCGGTGGTAACGCGAGCTGCCCAGCACCAGGGGCATGGACTTGAGCGTGGCCTTGACCGTCTTGCCGCCGGCGCTGATCAGAAAGGCCGCCACCGCCGAGCCGCCGATGATCAGCAGTTCGACCGGCTGCAGCAGCACGCCGATGTGGCCGCCGGCGATCAGGAAGCCGCCGAGAACCGAGCCGATGACGATTGCGTAGCCGATCAGAACGAGCATGGTCTGGACACCCGGATCTCGTGGTCACGAAGCGCCGCTCCGCGCGGGCGACGACGGCGGCGAATGCATTTCTTGTGTCGGCCGCGGGTGAAGGAGCTTGAGCAGCGCGCAAAAAGAAGAAGGCGGGCACGGGGCCCGCCTTCCAGACGCCTGCACTCGCGTCGCGCTCAGTGCTTGATCGAGATGCGCCGTGGCTGCGCGAGTTCGCGCTTGGGGACCAGGATCTCGAGCACACCGTTCTTGCCGTGTGCCTCGATGCCTTCCGGATCAGCCGTATCGGGAAGCGCGAAGCGGCGGTAGAAGGAACCGTACATGCGCTCCACGCGGCTGAAGTTCTCCTCTTCCTCCTTGCGCTCGAACTTGCGCTCGCCGCGCACCGTCAGGGTGCCCTTCTCCATGGTGACCTCGATGTCCTTGGGGTCGACACCGGGCACATCGACGTACAGCACGAAGCGGTTGGGCTCTTCCTTGACGTCCACCGCCGGTGACCACTGCCCGGTAACGATCTTGGACTGATCATCCACGCCCCATCCCGCGGGGTTGTCAAACAGCCCATCAAGCTCCTTGCGCATATCGGAGAGTGCGCGCCAAGGATCGTAGCGTACCAGTGTCATTGCTCTCACCTCCATTCGCTCAATCGGGGCCTTTCGCCCCACACAACACCTCTTCCATGCCATCGATATGGGGTCGGCGCGGGCGGTTTCAAGGGCCGCGGCCCACCGACCGCTCGTCGCGCACCAGCAACCTGTCCTCGGCCGATGCTGGAAGCCGGGTCGCGAGCCGGTAGAATGGGCGCTCGCGCCACGCGCCCCGCTGGGCGCCCGACCGGATCCAACCAAGAACAAGCCGCCATGCTGGGACTCTTTCGACAGGGAGCCGTCGCGCTCGCCCTCGCCGGCGCCCCCGCTGCCGCCGTTGCCGTGGTCTGCGCGGAGAGCCCGGCCCTGCCCACCGGCATCGCCAAGCTGTATCTGGACCAGGCCCGGCGGCCCCTGCTGGTCGAAGGCAACGGCCGCGCCTGGCGCCTGCAGGCGGCCGGCCAGCAGATGGTGCTGGAGCCGCTCGAGGCGCCGCCGCCCACCCAGCCGCCCTCGCCGGATGCCCTGCCCGACGTCGAGGTGGCGAGCGGGCGCAACGACGTCCGGCGGGCCTGGCTCGCCCTGCCGACCGAGCGCTATGCGCACGGCGCGCTGGGTGATGCCATCGAGGCGGGCGAGCTGCGCGTGGAGACCGCGGACGGGCGCGTGCTCGGCTTCAAGCTCGACGAGGACTCGGTGTTCGAGGACCGCTATCCGCGGATCGTCGACCTCGACGGCGACGGCCGCGACGAGATCGTCGTGGTGCGCAGCTACCTGCAGCGCGGGGCCGCGACCGCGGTGTTCGGGCTGCGCGAGGACAGCGTGGTGCTGCTCGCCGAGAGCGAGCCGATCGGGGCGCCCAACCGCTGGCTCAATCCCGCCGGTTTTCCCGATCTGGACGGCGACGGGCGGCTCGAGGTGGCCGTGGTCACCACGCCGCACATCGGCGGCACGCTGCGGATCTACCGCTTCACCGGCACCAGCCTGGAGCCGGCCTATGCCCAGGAGGGGTTCTCCAACCACGTGCTGGGATCGCGCGAGCTGGCGCTGGCAACCGTGACCGACCTCGACCGCGACGGACGCCACGAGCTGATCCTGCCCGCCGACGGACGCCAGGTCATCTACCAGGTGGCCCTGGCCCGCGACGGCTCGCTGCGCACCTGGCGCTTCGGCCGCCACGCCGACGCGGTGAGCACCGCCATCGTGGCCGGCGACTTCGACAGCGACGGGCGCATCGAGGTGCTCTACGGCCTGAGCGACGGCCGCCTGGTGTTTTGCTCGCCCTGAGGCCCGGTAACGGGTGCCGCCGCCGGCCGGACGGCGGCGCGGCCGCACCGGCTCGCTCCCCGCCAAAAAAGAAAGGGCGGGGCCACGGCCCCGCCCTCGTGCTGCGCCTCGCGGCCGTTCCCTACATCCGCTCGAACACCGCGGCGATACCCTGACCGCCGCCGATGCACATGGTGACCAGGCCGTACTTGCCGCCGGTGCGCTGCAGCTCGTACAGGCACTTCACGGTCAGGACGGCCCCGGTGGCGCCGATGGGGTGACCGAGGGCCACCGCGCCGCCATTGGGGTTGGTCTTGGCGGGATCGAGCTCCAGGCCCTTGCACACCGCCAGGGCCTGGGCGGCGAAGGCCTCGTTCGACTCGATCACGTCCAGATCCGCCACCGACAGGCCGGCGCGCTCCAGCGCCTTCTTCACCGCCGGGATCGGACCCTCACCCATGTAGGCCGGATCGACGCCGGCGAACCCGTAGGAGACCAGCCGCGCGAGCGGCTTCAGGCCCTGCTTGGCGGCGACCCCGGCCTCGGCCAGAACGACCGCGGCCGCGCCGTCGTTGATCCCGGAGGCGTTGCCCGCGGTCACGCTGCCGTCCTTCTTGAACACCGCCCGCAGCTTGCCCATGCCCTCGACGGTGGCGTCGGCGCGCACGTGCTCGTCGGTGTCGAACACGGTCGTGCCCTTGCGGGTCTTGAGCTCCACCGGCAGGATCTGGTCCTTGAAGTAACCGCTGGCAATGGCGTTGGCGGCACGCTTGTGGCTCTCGACCGCGAACTCGTCCTGATCCTGCCGCGACAGTCCCCACTTCTCGGCCACGTTCTCGGCGGTGATGCCCATGTGCACCGTGTCAAAGGGGTCGGTCAGCGCACCCACCATCATGTCGACGAGCTGGCCGTCGCCCATGCGCTGGCCCCAGCGCGCGCCGGGCATCAGGTAGCCGCCGCGGCTCATCGACTCGCAGCCGCCGCCGATCGTGACGTCGGCATCGCCGAGCAGGATCAGCTGCGAGGCCGAGACGATCGCCTGCAGCCCGGAGCCGCACAGCCGGTTGACGGTCAGCGCCTGGGAATGGTGCGCCATGCCGCCGTTCACGCAGGCGACGCGCGAGGCGTACATGTCCTTGGCCTCGGAATGGATGACGTTGCCGATCACGCCGTGGCCGATCTGCTCCGGGTCGGCCTTGGAGCGGGCGATCGCCTCGCGGATCACCAGCGCCCCCAGCTCGGTCGGGCCCAGGTCCTTGAGCGCGCCGCCGTAATCGCCGATCGCCGTACGGACACCGCTCACCACCACCACTTCGCGCGCTTTGCTCATCACTCTTTTCCTCTTCAGTGCTCTTCGGGGTTCGTATCAAGTCCTGCCAAATCTGGCGACGCCGCCCGGCGTCGTCACTGCTTCAAGACCGCGACCAGCCAGTCGCGGATGTCCTGAATCTCTTCGGCGCACACGGAGTGCTCCAGCGCGTAGCTCTTCATCTGCACCTGGTAACCCAGCTCCTCCAGCGCGGCGCCGGAGCTCGCGCCGAGCGCGAAAGGGACCACCGGGTCGTAAAGGCCGTGGCCGATGAATATGGGCAGCCCCCGGTTGTCCGGACTGAGCTCGCCGCGCAGGGCCTCGCCCAGCGGCAGATACGTCGACAGCGCGAGCACCCCGGCCAGCCGCGCCGGGTAGCGCAGCGCCGCGTGCAGGGCGATCACGCCACCCTGGGAGAAGCCCGCCGCCACGATGCGCTCGGCCGCGATGCCGCGCTCGCGCTCGCGGTCGATCAGGCGCGTCAGCGCCGCCGTCGACTCCGCGATGCCCTCGAGATCGGGCTCGCGGGCGATGTCCAGCTCCCGGATGTCGAACCAGGCCGGCATGCGAATGCCGCCGTTGACCGTGACCGCGCGCGACGGCGCGTGGGGGAACACGAAGCGGATGCCGTGACCGGCCTCAAGCCCGAGCTCCGGCACCACCGGCTCGAAATCGTGGCCGTCCGCGCCCAGGCCGTGCAGCCAGATCACGGCGTGCTTCGCCGGGCCGGCGGGTTCCAGCTCCAGGGTCTCGAGAATCGGCGCTTCGGGGCTCACCACGGGGCTAGTCGGCCGCGCAAAGGGGGGGATGATACCACCGATCGAGCCCTGCCTTGCTATAATGCGCGCCCGACGAAGCCCCGGCCGAGCGCGATGACCACACCGCACCGGCAGCGACCGTCCCGGTCCCTGCTGATCCTCCTCGCCGCACTGATCGCCGGTGCCTGCGGCCAGAAGGGCCCGCTCTATCTGCCGCAGGATGCGCAACCGGCCGCGGACGCGTCGGCGGGAGAAGAAAAGCCGGTGGAAGAAGAAAAGAAGAACCGCCGTTAGCCCGCGCCATGGACCACTTCACCTACCACAACGGCTCGCTGCACGCCGAGGACGTGGACCTGCAACGCATCGCCGCGGAGTTCGGCACTCCCTGCTACGTCTACTCGCGCGCCACCCTGGAGCGCCACTGGCGGGCCTTCGACCAGGCCTTCGCCGACCTCGATCACCTGGTCTGCTACGCGGTCAAGGCCAACTCCAACCTCGCGGTGCTCGATGTCCTGGCGCGGCTGGGCTCGGGCTTCGACATCGTCTCGCTGGGCGAGCTCGAGCGCGTCATCGCCGCGGGCGGCGACCCGGCGCGCACGGTGTTCTCGGGCGTGGGCAAGCGCATCGACGAGATGCGCCGGGCGCTGGAGGTCGGCATCCACTGCTTCAACGTCGAGTCCGAGGCCGAGCTCGAGCAGCTCGCCCAGCTGGCGCGCGGGCTCGGCAAGCGCGCGCCGGTCTCGCTGCGGGTCAACCCCGACGTCGACGCCAACACCCACCCCTACATCTCCACCGGGCTGAAGGAGAACAAGTTCGGCATCGGCGTCGAGGAGGCGCTGGAGGTCTACCGTCACGCGGCCGGGCTCGAGGGCGTCGAGCTGCTCGGCGTCGCCTGCCACATCGGCTCGCAGCTCACCACCCTCGCCCCCTTTCGCGACGCGCTCGAACGCGTGCTACGGCTGGTGGAGCGGCTCGCCGCGCAGGGCATCGAACTGCGTCACCTGGACCTCGGCGGCGGATTGGGAATCCGCTACCGTGACGAGCAGCCGCCGCTGCCCGCCGAGTACAGCGAAGCGCTGCGCCAGCGCCTGCGCGGCCTGCCCTACAGGGTGCTGGTCGAGCCCGGTCGCGCCATCGCCGGCAACGCCGGGGTGTTGCTGACCCGGGTGGAGTACCTGAAGCACACCGCGCACAAGAACTTCGCGATCGTGGACGCGGCGATGAACGACCTGCTGCGCCCGGCGCTCTACGGCAGCTGGCAGGAGATCATTCCGGTGCTGCCGACCGGGCAGGGCAAGCCCGCGCTCTACGACGTCGTCGGCCCGGTGTGCGAGACCGGCGACTGGCTGGGCAGGGAGCGCACCCTGGCGGTGGTCGCCGGCGACCTGCTCGCCGTGCGCTCGGCCGGCGCCTACGGCTTCGCCATGAGCTCGAACTACAACTCGCGCCCGCGCCCGGCCGAGGTGATGGTCGACGGCGATCAGCCCTACCTGGTGCGCGAGCGCGAGTCGGTGCAGGAGCTCTTCTTCGCCGAGCACCGCCTGCCCTGAGCCTTGCCGCCGCCGCGCCGCCGGCGCGGTTGCATTCACACCGCGCGCCATTACCCTTGGCGCATGCGCCTGCGATTCACCAAGATGCACGGCCTGGGCAACGACTTCGTCGTCCTCGACGGCGTGCGCGAACCGATCGCGCTCAGCCCGGCGCAGCTCAAGCACATCGCCGACCGGCACTTCGGCGTCGGCTGCGACCAGGTGTTGCTGATCGAGCCGCCGACGAGCGGCGACACGGATTTCCGCTACCGCATCTTCAACGCCGACGGCGGCGAGGTCGAGCAGTGCGGCAACGGCGCGCGCTGCTTCGCGCTCTACGTTTACGAAGAAGGCATGGCGACGAGCGCGGAGATCCGCGTCGAGACCGCCGGCGGCATCCTGCGCCTCGCGCGTCCCGTGGACGGCCGGGTAACGGTCGACATGGGCGTGCCCGAGTTCGAGCCCGAGGCGATCCCCTTTCTCGCCGAGCGCCGCCAGCAGCGCTACGCCCTCGACGTCGAGGGCGAGGCGGTGCAGATCGGCGCGGTCTCGATGGGCAACCCGCACGCGGTGATCCAGGTGCCGGACCTCGAGCAGGCGCCGGTGCAGCTGCTCGGTGAGCGCATCGAGCATCACCCGCGGTTTCCGCGGCGGGTGAACGTCGGTTTCATGCAGGTGCTGAACGAGCACCGCATTCGGCTGCGCGTGTTCGAGCGCGGCGTGGGCGAGACGCTGGCCTGCGGCAGCGGCGCCTGCGCGGCGGTCGCCGTGGGCCGCGACCAGGAACTGCTCGCCGAGCGCGTGCGCGTCGAACTGCCCGGTGGAGAACTTGTGGTAAGCTGGCCCGGCGCAACGTCAAGCGTGAGCATGACCGGACCCGCAGTGCGCGTCTACGAGGGGCAGATCGAGCTATGAGCACGCAGCGCCAGCACGGAGACGAGTCCGACGACGCCACCGAACAGCTGGTGGTGGGATTCCTGCAGCGCCACCCCGATTTCCTGCAGCAGCACCCCGGCCTGCTCACCCAACTGCATCTCAACCACGCCTGCGGCCCCGCCGTATCCCTCATCGAACACCAGGTCGATGCGCTGCGGCGCCAGAACCGCCAGCTGCACGCCAAGCTTATGGACCTGGTCGCGGTCGCGCGCGACAACGACCGCACCGGGGAGCGCCTGCACCGGCTGACCATCGCGCTGCTGGACGCGGGCGAACCCGAGGAGATCGTGCAGACGCTGGCCGAGGTCCTGCACGAGCAGTTCGGCGCCGACGCCATGGCGCTCAAGATCATCACCGACCACCTCGACGCCGAGGCGCTGCGACCCTACGTGGCCAGCCCCGGGCTGCCCGCGGTCGCCGCCTGCGCCGACCTGCTCGCCGAGGGCAAGCCGGTCTGCGGCCGGCTGAAGGCCGCGCAGCGCGAGTTCCTGTTCGGTGACCGGGCCGAGGCCATCGCCTCGGCGGCCCTGATCCCGATCACCACCCACCGCACCGTGGGCCTGCTCGCGGTCG
Source organism: Gammaproteobacteria bacterium (assembly GCA_041629015.1). Classification (GTDB taxonomy): domain Bacteria; phylum Pseudomonadota; class Gammaproteobacteria; order QQUJ01; family QQUJ01; genus JBFKOE01. The sequence goes on along the minus strand of JBFKOE010000023.1, from coordinate 6,442 downwards.
GCAGCACCGACCCGGAGCGGTTCCTGCTCACCATGGGCACGGTATACCTCACCCGGCTCGGCGAACTGGTCGGGCAGCTGCTGCGCCCCCTGCTGCCCATGCGTTGAGATGCACGACGCGGCGCTGCAGTGGCTGGACAGGTTTGCCGACCACCTGCGCAATGAGCGCCGCCTCTCCGCTCACACCGTAAGCAACTACCAGCGCGACCTCGCGGCACTCGCCGAGTTCTGCGCCGCCGAGTCCATCGTCGACTGGCGCAAGCTCGCCACCCACGACCTGCGCCGCTACGTGGCGCTGCGCCACCGCCAGGGCCTGGGCGGGCGCAGCCTGCAGCGGGCCCTGTCCGCGATCCGCAGCTTCTATCACTACCTGCTGCGCGAGGGCGAGGTCACGGCCAACCCGGCCGCCGACGTCCAGGCGCCGCGCTCCCCGCGCCGCCTGCCCGACACCCTGGACGTGGACCAGACGGCGGGCCTGCTGGCGATCACCGATCAGGGGATCCTCGGGGTGCGCGACCGGGCGATGATGGAACTCGCCTATTCCTCCGGGCTGCGGCTCGCGGAGCTGGTGTCCCTCAACCTGGCCGACGTCGACCTGCGGGAACGCAGCGTCACGGTGACCGGCAAGGGCGGCAAGATGCGGCGGCTGCCGATCGGGCGCACGGCGGCGCGGGCCCTGCGCCGCTGGCTGGAGCGGCGCGCGGAGCTGGATGCGCGGGGCGCGGGACAGGCGCTTTTCCTGAGCCGTCGCGGCGGCCGTCTCAGCGGCCGGGCGTTCCAGCAGCGGCTGCGGCTGTGGGCGCTGCGCCAGAACACCGGCCGCGCGGTGAACCCCCACATGCTGCGTCACTCCTTCGCCAGCCATCTGCTCGAGTCGAGCGGCGACCTGCGCGCCGTGCAGGAGCTGCTCGGGCACGCCGACATCAGCACCACCCAGGTGTACACCCACCTCGACTTCCAGCACCTGGCCAAGGTCTACGACCGGGCGCACCCGCGCGCGCGCCGCCGCGGCCGGGACTGAGGGCGCCCGAGCGCCCCGCCGCCCCGCCGGGGCCGCTCCCCGCGCCGGGAATCCGTCTCCCAAGCCTGGGAAAATCCCGCCCCCGCGGGCCTCCGCGACCTTAAGTTCCACTTAAGTATCGTTGGGCATCATTGGCTTAGACGTGGCGTTTTGGAATCGGTCTTAGTGGGCACGGCTATTGCTACCCAGCTTGGCAATGGCGTCAGGTTTGACGGATGTGAAGCCTGACCGATACCGACTCTAGGAGCCCGGCCAAGGCAGTAAGCGCGAAAGTGAAGCGGGCAGCGCCAGGGTCCCCGACCCCACCTTAAAGGGGGCGTGGGTTTCTCGGACCCCTCAGCCCGCGCCGGTCGTGAGGCGTGCGGACGCTGGTCACCACCCTGCCGAAGTGACCGAATGATGCGTCGCCGAATCCGCACAGCCCGACCGGCCCGACGCAGCGCCGCGGACCGACGCGCGTGACCTTGGCGGGCCCCTAGACCCAATCGATTTTGTTGCGATGCGAGCCTTTGGGGGCTGTTCTCAGCCCCCTCTTTTTTTGTCCCGAATCCGGGCGCAGAACACCCCGCCCTAGCCTTTCCGTCCCTCGCCCAGCCAGTCGCGGGGCCGCAGGAAATCCCGGTACAGGCGCTCCTCGGGGCTGCCCGGCTCGGGGTGCCAGTCGTAGCGCCAGCGCACCTCCGGCGGCAGCGACATCAGGATCGACTCGGTGCGCCCCCCCGACTGCAGGCCGAACAGGGTGCCGCGGTCGTAGACCAGGTTGAACTCGACGTAGCGACCGCGGCGGTAGAGCTGGAAGTCCCGCTCGCGCTCGCCGAAAGGTGTGTCGCGGCGGCGCTGCACGATCGGCAGGTAAGCCTCCAGGTAGCGGTCGCCGACGCCGCGCACGAACTCGAAGCAGCGCTCGAAGCCCCACTCGTTCAGATCGTCAAAGAACAGCCCGCCGATGCCGCGCGGCTCGTCGCGGTGGCGAATGAAGAAGTACTCGTCGCACCAGCGCTTCAGACGCGGGTAGAGCTCTTCGCCGAAAGGCTCGCAGGCGCTGCGCGCGACGCTGTGCCAGTGCACGGCGTCCTCCTCGAAGCCGTAGTAGGGGGTGAGGTCGAAGCCGCCGCCGAACCACCACAAGGCCGCCGCGCCGTCGCGCTCGGCGAGGAAGATGCGCAGGTTGGCGTGCGAGGTGGGCACGTAGGGATTGCGCGGGTGCGCGACCAGCGACACCCCGGCGGCGCGAAAGCCGTGCCCGGCGAGCTCCGGGCGCTGGGCGCTGGCCGAAGCCGGCAGGCGCTCGCCGCGAACGTCCGAGAAGTTGACGCCGAGTTGCTCGAACACCGCCCCGCCCGCGAGCACCCGGCTGCACCCGCCGCCGCCACCGGGGCGCTGCCAGGCGTCCTCGCGAAACGCCGCCGCGCCGTCCTCGGCCTGCAGCCCCTGGCACAGCCGGTCCTGCAGCGCGCGCAGGTACTCGCGCGCGGCGTCGAAGTCGGGCCCGCTGCTCATGGGGTCATGCGCGGGCGATCGCGCTCTTCGTCCCTCGACCGTGGCTGGCGCAGCATTCCCGTCCCTCGCCTCGACCCGGCGCAAACTTTGACGGGCCGGGTGCCGGGCAAGCATACCCCATGCCCCGGCCCTCCCCAACGCTCGCGCCGCCGCCCGCTCTTTGCCCGCCCCATCGGCCTTTCTATACAATTCCCGGCCACTTGCGCGCGCGGCCGCGCACCGCACGGAGGCCGCTCCACGTGTCCCGAATCCAGCCATCGCTACGCGCACTGGCCGCCGGCATCGCGGCGCTGAACGAGTGGATCGGGCGCGCCATCTCCTGGCTCACCGTGCTCATGGTGATCGTGACCTTCCTGGTCGTGGTGCTGCGCTACGCCTTCAACCTGGGCTGGATCGCCATGCAGGAGTCGGTCACCTACATGCACGCGCTGGTGTTCATGCTCGGCGCGGCCTACACCCTGGGGCGCGACGGTCACGTGCGCGTCGACATCTTCTACCGCCGCCTCTCGGTGCGCGGCCAGGCCTGGATCGATCTGCTCGGCTCCCTGCTCCTGCTGCTGCCGGTGTGCGCATACGTGCTGTGGGTGAGCCCGGAGTACGTGCTCGCGTCCTGGTCGGTGCTCGAGTCCTCGCCCGAGGCCGGCGGCATTCCGGCGGTGTTCCTGCTCAAGACGGTGATCCCGGCCACCGCGGTGCTGATCGCCCTGCAGGGCATCGCCATGGCCCTGCAGTGCGTGCTGCGTCTCGCAGCGGGCGAGTCTGCCGCCCCCGGCGGCGAGGTGCGCTGATGGCCGCCGCGCTCATGCCCGCGCTGATGTTCCTGGGGGTGTGCCTGGTGCTGCTGCTCGGCTACCCGGTGGCCTTCTCGCTGGCCGGCACGGGCCTGCTGTTCGCGCTGATCGGCGGCCTCACCGGCACCTTCGACCCCGCCTTCCTGGAGGCGATCCCCAACCGCCTCTACTCGATCATGATCAACCAGACCCTGATCGCGGTGCCGCTCTTCGTGTTCATGGGCGTGACCCTGGAGCGCTCGCGGGTTGCCGAGCAGCTGCTCGAGACCATGGCCCTGCTGTTCGGGCCGCTGCGCGGCGGGCTGGGGATCTCGGTCATGGTGGTCGGCATGCTGCTGGCGGCCTCCACGGGCATCGTCGGGGCCACCGTGGTCACCATGGGCCTGCTCTCGCTGCCGACCATGATGCGCCGCGGCTACAGCCCCACGATCGCGGCCGGCTCGATCTGCGCCTCCGGCACCCTGGGCCAGATCATTCCGCCCTCGATCGTCCTGGTGCTGCTCGGCGACGTGATGAGCTCGGCCTACCAGCAGGCGCAGCTCGGCATGGGGCTGTTCTCGCCCGACACGGTCTCGGTCGGCGACCTGTTCGCCGGGGCCTTGCTGCCCGGGCTGTTGCTGGTGGGGCTGTACGTGAGCTACATCCTGCTGCTGGCGCTGTTCCGCCCCAACTCCATGCCGCCGATCCCCGCCCAGGAGCGCGCCGGGGTGGACGCCGCGGAGCTCTTCGCGCGGGTGCTCAAGGTGCTGTTCCCGCCGCTCTTTCTGATCGTCGCCGTGCTCGGCTCGATCCTGGGGGGGCTGGCGACGCCCACCGAGGCGGCCTCGGTCGGGGCGGTCGGCGCCCTGGTCCTGGCGCTCGCGCGCCGCCAGCTCAGCCTGGAGATCCTGCGCGACATCATGCGCACCACCACCCAGGTCTCGGCGATGGTCTTCATGATCCTGGTTGGGGCCTCCGTGTTCTCGCTGGTGTTTCGCGGCTTCGGCGGCGACGAGGTGGTGAGGGAGATCCTCGGCGGCCTGCCCGGCGGGACCTTCGCGGCGGTCTTCCTAGTGATGCTGCTGATGTTCCTGCTCGGCTTCATCCTCGACTTCATCGAGATCACCTTCGTGGTGGTGCCGATCGTGGGCCCGGTGCTGCTCGCCATGGGCCTCGACCCGGTGTGGCTCGGGGTGATGATCGCGCTCAACCTGCAGACCTCGTTCCTCACCCCGCCGTTCGGCTTCTCGCTGTTCTACCTGCGCGGCGTGGCACCGCCCGCGATCCGCACCAGCCAGATCTATCGCGGGGTGGTGCCCTTCGTGGCCATCCAGCTGCTGGCGCTGTGCCTGCTCGCCCTGTGGCCCGAGCTGGCCACCTGGCTGCCCAAGGTGATCTACGGCTGATCGGACCGCTCGGCGGCGCCGGCGTGGGCGTCGAGGCCGGCATGGATGCGCGCGTATTCCTGGCTGCGCACGCGGCTGACCAGGGCATCGGCCTCGTTGACGGGAAAGCCGGCGCCGACCAGCGAATCGCGCGCCAGCCGCAGGCTCACCTCCAGGTTCTCGGCCACCGCCACGTTGGCGCCCAAGCGCAGCAGCTCCTCGCAGGCCGCGCGGTCGTGGCCGCGGGCGTGAATCGCCAGGCCGGGGAACTGGCGGCGCAGGTTGGACACCAGCTGCTCGGTGGCGGTGATGTCGTCCAGGGTGATGACCGCCAGCAGGGCCGTGTCGGCGCCGGCCGCGGCGAGCACGTCGGCGCGGCTGGCGTCGCCGAAGAACACCGAGTAGCCGCGGCCGCGGGCCCGGGCGACGCGCTCGGCGTTGCGCTCCACCGCGGTGTAGGGCACGCCGGCCCCGGTGAGGATGTCCGCCACCCGCCGGCCCACCCGGCCGAAGCCCGCGATCAGCACCTGGCGCTGGGGCTGGGCCTCGGGCGCAGCGCCGACGGGCGCGGGGGTTTGGCTGCGGGCACGCTCGGCGAAGGCGGCAAGCAGCGGGGTGACCACCATGCTGAGCGCGACCACCAGGGCCAGTTCCTGGAACTGCGCGGCGCTCAGCAGCTTCGCATCGCTCGCGACGGTGAAGATCACGAAGGCGAACTCCCCGCTCTGGGCGAGGATGAGCGCGATCGCGGCCGAGTCGCGCGCGCCGTGCCGGAACAGTCTGCACAGCACCCACAGCAGCGCGGCCTTGAGCCCGAGCAGCCCGAGCAGCATGGCGCCGAAGCGCGCCGGCTCCTCGACCATGTAGCCGAGGTCGACCGACATGCCGACGCTCATGAAGAACAGCCCGAGCAGGAAGCCGCGGAAGGGCTGGATGTCGGCGACGATCTGGTGCCGGTACTCCGAGTCCGCCACCAGCAGCCCGGCCATGAAGGCCCCCATCGCCATCGACAGGCCCATCTCCTGGGTGAGAAAGGCGGCGCCGAGCACCAGCAGCACCACCAGGGCGGCGAAGATCTCGCTGGTGCCGTAGCGCGCGACCCGCTGGAATACCGGCCTGAGCATGAACCGGCCGAGCACGATAACCAGCGCCAGGATCGCCACGCCCTCCAGCAGCGCCAGGCCGATGTCGCCGCCGACGCTGTCGTCGCGGGTCGCGAGCAGCGGCACCAGCGCGAGCAGCGGCACCACCGCCAGGTCCTGCAGGAGCAGCACGCCGAAGGTGGCCCGGCCGTACTCGGTGCGCAGGTGACGGCGCTCGGCGAGGATCTGCACCACGAAGGCCGTGGAGGACAGCGCCAGCGCCAGGCCGACCAGGACCGCGCTGCGCGGCCCGTAGCCGAGCAGCGACAGCGCCGCCGCCAGGCCCGCCCCGGTCACCACCACCTGCGCCGAGCCCAGGCCGAACACCGCGCGGCGCATGCGCCACAGGCGCGCCGGGCGCAGCTCCACGCCGATCACGAACAGCAGGAACACTACCCCGAGCTCGGCGAAGTGGCGTATGCCCGCGACGTCGGTGATCACCTCCAGGCCCGAGGGCCCGACCAGGGCGCCGGCGGCGAGAAAGCCGAGCACCGAGCCGAGGCGCAGGAACTGGCACAGCGGCACCGTGACCACCGCGGCCCCGATCAACACCAGAACGTGCGAGAGCTGAATACCTTCCATGTCCTTCGCGCGGTGCGGGCCGGTCCCGATCCCGGTCTCCCTG
>JBFKOE010000022.1:0-16282 GCA_041629015.1 Gammaproteobacteria bacterium | reverse complement strand
GCTTCGCGTGCGTGGAGCAGCGCGGCAGCGAGCACCGCGACGAGATCACGCCCGAGGGTTTCCTGGGCAACGAGGCCGGCGGGACGCTGGGCGGGATCTCCTCCGGGCAGGCGGTTCGCGCCAGCATCGCGCTCAAGCCGACCTCGAGCATTCGCATCCCCGGGCGCACCGTCGATCTCGAGGGCAGGCCGGTGGAGGTCGTCACCACCGGGCGCCACGACCCCTGCGTCGGCATTCGCGCGGTGCCCATTGCCGAGGCCATGGTCGCCATCGTGCTGATGGACCACTACCTGCGCCACCGCGCGCAGAACGCCGAGGTCGTCTCGGCCACTCCGGTCATCCCGCCGGGTAGCTGAGGCGGTGGCCGGCACGCGGGGCGCGGCGCCGTACTGGCGCCTCTCGGGCTTCTATCTCTGCTACTTCGCCACGCTCGGTGCCCTGATCCCCTACTGGGGACTGTACCTGCGTCACCTCGGTTTCGACGCGGCCGCCATCGGCGAGCTGCTGGCGATACTGATGGCGAGCAAGATCGTCGCGCCCAACGTCTGGGGCTGGATCGCGGACCACACCGGGCGGCGCATGCGCATCGTGCGCCTGGCATCGCTGGCCTCGCTGTTCGCCTTCCTGGGCGTGTTCTTCGGCTCGGGCTACTGGTGGCTGGCGGGCGTCATGCTCGCCTTCAGCTTCTTCTGGAACGCCTCGCTGCCCCAGTTCGAGGCCACCACGCTCAGCTTTCTCGGCGAGCAGATTCACCGCTACAGCCGGGTGCGCCTGTGGGGCTCGGTCGGCTTCATCGCGACCGTGGTCGCCGTCGGGCCGCTGCTCGATGCCTACCAGCCGGCCTTGCTGCCTTGGCTGCTGGTGGGGCTGTTCGCCGCGATCTGGCTGGTCAGCCTGCTGGTGCCCGAGGAGGCGGCCGATCACCGTCAGTTGGCGCACGTCGCGCTGCGCGGGGTGCTCGGGCGCCCGGCGGTGCTGGCGCTGCTCGCGACCTGCCTGCTGATGCAGGCCGGGCACGGCCCCTACTACGCCTTCTACACCCTCTACCTCGAGGACAGCGGCTACACCCGCAACGCCATCGGCCAGCTCTGGGCCCTGGGGGTGATGGCCGAGATCGGAGTGTTCCTGGTCATGCACCGCTGGCTGCCGCGGCTCGGGGCGCGCCGCATCCTGATCGCCAGCCTGGCGCTCGCGGTGCTCCGCTGGGTGGTGATCGGTACCCTGGTGCACAGCCCGGCGGCCCTGATCGGCGCCCAGCTGCTGCACGCGGCCACCTTCGGGACCTTCCACGCCGCGGCCATCCACCTGATCCACCGTCACTTCGCCGGCCGCCTGCAGGGGCGCGGACAGGCGCTCTACAGCAGCATGAGCTTCGGTGCCGGCGGCGCGCTGGGTAGCCTGTACGCGGGCTACCTGTGGCAGGGGCTGGGGCCGGCGAGCGCCTTCCTGGCCGGCGCCGCGGTGACGGGCCTGGCGGCCGTGGTCGCGGCGCTGTGGGTGCGCGACGCCGCCTGAGCCCGCCGCTACAATGCGCGCTGCCGCACGAGACGCCCGCCCCGTGAATTCCGATCCCAAATCCCCAGCCGGCCACCTGCTCGCGCCCCGCTACTGGCTGGCCTGGCTCGCCTTCCTGGTCTCGCGCCTCGGCGTGTGGCTGCCGTATCGCTGGCAGCTGGCGCTGGGCCGCGGCGTGGGGCGCGCGGCGCACGCCCTGCTTCCGCGCCAGCGCCACAACGCGGCGGTGAACATCGCGCTCTGCTTCCCGAAGCTGGGCGAGCGCGAGCGCGAGCAGCTGGTGCGCAGCAGCTTCTCCTCGCTGGGCATGATGCTGTTCGAGATCCCGCTCGCCTGGTGGGGGCGCGAGGCCCTGTTCCGGCGCCTCGCGAGCGTCGAGGGCATCGAGCACCTGCACGAGGCGCTCGCCCGGGGCCGCGGGGTGATCCTGCTCAGCGCGCACTTCTCGACCCTGGAGATCAGCGGGCGGCTGCTGCGCGTTCACCACCCCCTGCAGGTCAGCTTCCGCCACGGCAGGCATCCCTTCGTCAACTGGCTGCTGCGCCGCGGCCGCGAGCGGCTCTACGAGCGGGTGCTCGATCGCGACGACGTGCGTGCCATGGTGCGCTGCCTGCGCGAGGGCGCGGTGCTGTGGTTCGCGCCCGACGAGAACTTCCCCCACCGCGGCCGCGTGTTCGTGCCCTTCCTCGGCGTCGAGGCGGCGACCAACCCCAATACCGCGCGCTTCGCCCGCCTCGCCGGGGCGGCGGTGGTCCCGTTCGCAGCCCTGCGCCTGCCCGATGCGGCCGGTTACCGCCTGGTCTTTCGCCCGCCGCTTGAAGGGTTCCCCAGCGGCGAGGCGGGCGCGGATGCCCGCCGCGTCAACGAGGCGCTCGGGGAGCTGATCGCCATGGCCCCGGAGCAGTACCTGTGGGTCCAGAAGCGCTTCCTGACGCTGCCCGAGGGCGAGCGCGACATCTACCGCCGGTCCCCGCCGCGCCGCTGAGCCCCGCCGCCGCGCGGCCGGTCTACACTTTCGCCCACTTGCCCGCCGCCGGGCGCCCGCCGCAGAGCAAACCAAGGAGACTCGACGATGCTTGCCGATTTCGACCTCAACCAGATGGGAGTGGACTATCTCGTGCCCTGGGCGATCAACATCGCGCTCGCCCTGGCCGTTTTCGTGATCGGGCGCTGGGTGGCGACCCAGCTGGTCAAGCTGCTCAAGCGCGTGCTCGGCCGGGCCAACACCGACCCGATGCTGGTCAACTTCTTCGGCTCCATCCTCAAGACCATGCTGCTGCTGGTGGTGGTGATCGCGGCGCTCGAGCAGCTCGGCGTTAACACCACCTCGCTGATCGCCCTGATCGGTGCCGCCGGTATCGCGGTGGGTCTGGCCCTGAAGGAGTCGCTGCAGAACTTTGCCGCCGGGGTGATGCTGATCGTGTTCAGGCCGTTCAACAAGGGCGACTTCGTCGAAGTTGCCGGTACCGCCGGGTCGGTCGAGAAGATCAGCATGTTCAGCACCACGCTCAAGACCGGCGACAACCGCCAGGTGATCGTCCCCAACGGCAGCATCTACGGCGGCACCATCACCAACTTCTCCGCGCTGCCGGCGCGGCGCATCGACCTGGTCGTGGGCATCGGTTACGGCGACGACCTGAGAAAGGCCAAGTCTCTGCTCGAGGAGCTGATCGCGAGCGACGAGCGCATTCACAAGGAGCCGGCGCCGCTGATCGCGGTCGGCGAACTCGGCGATAGCAGCGTGAACCTCAACGTTCGCCCCTGGGTGAACACACCCGATTACTGGGCCGTGCGTTTTGCCCTGATTGAGCGTATAAAGCTCGCCTTCGACGCCAACGGCATCAGCATCCCCTTCCCGCAGATGGACGTGCATCTGGAGAACATCGGGGCCGCCGCCTAGGCGAAGAACTGCGAGGCACACTGCGAGCGGAGCCCCTGCGCCATGAACGGTGACCAGTTGTTCGTGTTCGGCGTACTGATCGCCAGCCTGGTGCTGTTCGCCTGGGAGCGCTGGCGTTACGACGTCGTCGCCCTGGCGGCGATGTTCGCCCTGGTCGCGGCCGGCACCATCAGCGCGGCCGATGCGCTGCAGGGCTTCGGCCACCCGGCGGTGATCACTGTCGCCGCGGTGCTGGTGATCAGCCGGGCGCTGCGCAACAGCGGCATCGTCGACCTGCTTTCGCGCTTCATGGTGCCGCTGACGCGCACGCCGGTGATGCACATCGCGGCGCTCACCGGCCTGGTGGCCTTTTGCTCGGCGTTCATGAACAACGTTGGCGCCCTGGCGCTGCTGCTGCCGGTGGCGATCGCCACCGGCGCTGAGCACAAGCGCTCGCCGGGCCTGTTGCTGATGCCGCTCGCCTTCGGCAGTATCCTCGGCGGCTTGATCACCATGATCGGCACGCCGCCGAATATCATCATCGCTACCTTCCGCCAGGAATTCGCCGGGGAATCGTTCGCCATGTTCGACTTCCTCCCGGTCGGGCTGGCAGTGACCGTCGCCGGGGTGGCCTTCGTCGCCGCCTACGGCTGGCGCCTGATACCGGATGCGAACAAGAGCGCGGCCAACACCGAGCAGCTCTTCGAGGTCGCCGAGTACATCATCGAGGTGCGGGTGGCGCAGAGCAGCGACCTGATCGGGCTGCCCCTGACTCAGATCCGCGAGCTCTCGGAGGGCGACGCCGTGCCGATCGGGGTGGTGCGCGGGCGCGGGCACTTCCGCGCGGTCACCAAGCACCCGGAGATCCGCGCCGGCGACGTGCTGGTGCTCGAGGCCGATGCCGTTGTGATCAAGAACCTCATGGACGAGCACGGCCTGGAGCTCGCCGCCAGCGGCGCCAAGGCCCTGGAGCACGTTGGCGCCGACCGCCTCACGCTGTGCGAGGCGGTGGTGACCGCGGGCTCGGCGCTGATCGGGCGCGACCCGCGCTACCTGCAGCGGCGCGTCGGTGGCGGCCTGGAGCTGGTGGCGCTCGCTCGCCAGGGACGCTCCTACCGGCGGCGGCTGCGCGATCAGCGCTTTCGCACCGGCGACGTGCTGTTGCTGCAGGGGGACGCCGAGGTGATCTCGGGCGTGCACGGCGATCTCGGGCTGCTGCCGCTCGCCGAGCGCGAGCTGCAGCTGCACCAGCCGCGGCGGGTGATTGTGCCGCTGGCGATTTTCGCCGCCGCCATCGCGGCCAGCGCCACCGGGCTGGTGCACATCGCCTTCGCCTTCACCGGGGCGATCCTGCTCTACGTCCTGCTCGACGTGCTGCCGCTGCGCGAGCTCTACAAGGAGATCGACTGGCCGGTGATCGTGCTACTCGGCGCGATGCTCTCGCTCGGCCAGGCGCTCCAGGAGAGCGGCGGCACCACCCTGATCGCCGACACCTTCGTCGCCTGGACCGGCTGGGCGCCCGCCGCGGTGGTGATGCTGCTGCTGATGGTGATCACCATCGCGCTCACCAACGTCATCAACAACGCGGCCGCCGCGCTGCTCATGGCGCCGATCGCGGCCGGCATCGCCCAGCGTCTCGAGGTCAGCATCGACCCGTTCCTGATGGCGGTCGCCGTGGCCGCCTCCTGCGCCTTCCTGACACCGGTCGGGCACCAGTCCAATACCCTGGTCATGGGCCCGGGCGGGTACCGCTTCAGCGACTATTGGCGCATGGGCCTGCCCCTGACCGGCCTGATCCTGGTGGTCTCGGTGCCCATGCTGCTGATCGTCTGGCCATTCTGAGCGCGCGCGGCGCGCTCAACCGCCGGCGTCGGCACCCGATTGCAGCAGCGCGAGCATCGCCCGCGCGGCGTTGGAGCGCGTGCGCCGCGGATGGTGGATGACGCCCAGCTGCCGCTCCAGGCGCGGCTCGGCGGCGGCGAGCACCACCAGCTCGCGGTCGACCATGGTCTCGGGGATGCAGCTCCAGCCCAGCCCGACCGAGACCATCATCTTGATGGTCTCGAGGAAGTTGGTGGACAGCTTGGCGTCGACGGCGATGCCGCGTGGGGCGAAGGCTGCCTCGAGGATCTCGCGGGTGAAGGTGCCGGGGCCGGTGAGGATCGCCGGGTAGGCGGCGAGGTCGGCAAGCTCGAAGCGCTCGCGTCGCGCCAGGGGGTGATCGCGGCCGCACACGATCCGCAGCGCATCCCGCCACACCGGGATCACCTGCAGGCCGGGGCGGGGCGTGGGCGGCAGGGTGACGATTCCGAGCTCCAGGCGCCCGTGCTCGACCTCGTCGCAGATCGACTCCGAGGCGCGAAAGCGCAGGTCCAGCTCGACGTCCGGGTAGCTGGTGGTGAAGCGCCGCAGGACCGGGGGCAGGCGGTGCAGGCCGATGTGATGGCTGGTGGCCACGGTGAGGCGCCCGGCCACGCTGCCGGAGAGGTTCGACAGCGCCCGGCGGCTGTCGGCGAGCTCCTCGAGGATGCGCTCGGCACGCGGCAGCAGCGCCTCGCCCGCCTCGGTCAGGGTGATCTGGCGGCCGATGCGGTCGAACAGCCGGGTGCCGAGCTCGTCCTCGAGCGCCGCGATGCGCTTGCTGATCGCCGGCTGGGTGAGGCGCAGGCGCTGGGCCGCCTCGGAGAAGGAGCCGCTCTGCGCGACGGCGGCGAAGGTCTCCAGCGCGGCGATGTCCATCACGGGCCCCTGGCCTGGGCGGGCAGCCGGCGCCCGCGGCCAAGGCAGTCTACGAAATTATCGAAGCCTTGCGAAACATGAGCAGGGGTCATGGGAATGAGAGCTTTGCGCGATGGTGCAGCGCGACGTAAGATGGCGGGCTCACCGAGACTGGGGTAGGGCGGAATGGCCGGAAAAACCTTGTACGACAAGCTCTGGGAGTCGCACCGGGTGCGCGAGGACGAGGACGGCACGGCGCTGCTCTACATCGACCGCCACCTCGTGCACGAGGTCACCTCGCCGCAGGCCTTCGAGGGCCTGCGACTCGCCGGGCGCGCACCGCGCCGGACCGAGACGGTGCTGGCGGTTCCAGACCACAACGTGCCCACGACCGGCCTCGAGCACGGCATCACCGATCCGGTGTCCCGGCTGCAGGTGGAGACGCTGGACGGGAACTGCGTCCAGTTCGGCATCACCGAGTTCGCGCTGGGCGACCGGCGCCAGGGCATCGTGCACGTCATCGGGCCCGAGCAGGGCGCCACGCTGCCCGGCATGACCGTCGTCTGCGGCGACTCGCACACCGCCACCCACGGGGCCTTCGGGGCGCTCGCCTTCGGCATCGGCACCTCCGAGGTCGAGCACGTCCTCGCGACCCAGTGCCTGATCCAGAAGAAATCGAAGAGCCTGCGGGTGAGCATCGACGGCCAGACGGGGCCGGGCGTCACCGCCAAGGACATCATCCTGCACGTGATCGGGGTGCTCGGCACTGCCGGCGGCACGGGCTATACCATCGAGTTCGCTGGCGAGGCGATTCGGGCCTTGTCCATGGAAGGGCGCATGACGGTGTGCAACATGGCGATCGAGGCGGGCGCGCGCGCCGGGATCATCGCCGTCGACCAGGTCACGATCGACTACCTCAAGGGGCGCCCCTTCGCGCCGAGCGGCGAGCTCTGGGAGCGCGCGGTCGCGGCTTGGTCGGGGCTGCGCAGCGACCCCGACGCGCGCTTCGATCTCGAGGTCACGATCGCGGCCGCCGACATCACCCCCCAGGTCACCTGGGGCACCTCTCCGGAGATGGTGCTGCCCGTGACCGGCACCGTGCCCGACCCGGCGACAGCGCCCGATGCGCTGAAGCGCGACGGCTGGCGCCGTGCGCTGGAGTACATGGGCCTGGAGCCCGGCACGCCGATCACCGAGATCCGCCTCGACAAGGTCTTCATCGGCTCGTGCACCAACTCGCGCATCGAGGACCTGCGCGCGGCCGCGGCCGTTGCCCGGCGCGGCAAGGTCGCCGCCGGCGTGAAGCTCGCGCTGGTGGTGCCGGGCTCGGGGCTGATCAAGGAGCAGGCCGAGCGCGAGGGTCTGGACAAGGTCTTCACGGCGGCCGGCTTCGAGTGGCGCGAGCCGGGCTGCTCGATGTGCCTGGCCATGAACGCTGATCGCCTGGAGCCGGGCGAGCGCTGCGCCTCGACCTCGAACCGCAATTTCGAGGGCCGCCAGGGTCAGGGCGGGCGCACCCACCTGGTCAGCCCGGCGATGGCAGCGGCGGCGGCGCTCGCCGGGCACTTCGTGGACGTTAGGAGCCTGCAGTGAGCAGGGCGCGGGGGGAATCGTAATGCAGAAGTTCGCAACTCTGGAGGCCATCGTGGCGCCGCTTGATCGCGCCAACGTGGACACCGACGCCATCATTCCCAAGCAGTTCCTGAAGTCGATCCAGCGCACCGGCTTCGGGCCCTACCTGTTCGACGAGTGGCGCTACCAGGACCACGGTGAGCCGGGCATGGACTGCAGCAACCGGCCGCTGAAGCCGGACTTCGTGCTCAACCAGGAGCGCTACCGGGGCGCGGGGATCCTGCTGGCGCGCGACAACTTCGGTTGCGGTTCCTCGCGCGAGCACGCCCCCTGGGCCCTGCTCGACTACGGTTTCCGCGCCATCATCGCCCCGAGCTTCGCCGACATCTTCTACAACAACTGCTTCAAGAACGGCATCCTACCGGTGGTCCTGGCGAGCGGCGCGGTCGATCGCCTGTTCGCCGAGGTGGAGGCGAATCCCGGCTACCGCCTGCGGGTGGATCTGATCGCGCAGTCCGTCACCACCCCGGGGGGCGAGCACCACGAGTTCGAGGTCGACGCCTTCCGCAAGCACTGCCTGCTCGAGGGCCTGGACGACATCGCGCTGACCCTGCAGCACGCGCCCGAGATCGCGGCCTACGAAGAGCGCCGCCGCGCCGAGGCGCCATGGCTGTTCGCGCAGCGTTGAGGGCGAGCGCCAGGGGGCGTTAGCCGGCGGCGCGCTCGCGAGCGAGCCGGCATGGAACTGACGACGGACGGTAGGGGAATGACGAGCAAGATACTGGTACTCCCGGGTGACGGCATCGGCGTGGAGATCGTCGCCGAGGCGCTCAAGGTCATCGACGCGCTGCGCGCCGGTTTCGGCCTCGAGGTCGAGATGGAACAGTCGCTCGTCGGCGGCGTGGCCTATGACGCCACCGGCACGCCGCTGCCGGAGGAGACGCTCAAGCTCGCCCGCGAGGCGGACGCGGTGCTGCTCGGCGCGGTCGGCGGGCCGAAATGGGAAGCGCTCGACTACGCCGTGCGCCCGGAGCGCGGGCTGCTCGGTCTGCGCGCGGAGCTCGCCCTGTACGCGAACCTGCGCCCGGCGATCCTCTACCCGCAACTGGCCGCGGCCTCCACCCTGAAGCCGGAGGTGGTCGCGGGCCTGGACATCATGATCGTGCGCGAGCTCACCGGTGGGATCTACTTCGGCAAGCCGAGGGGGGTCAGCCGCGACCAGGACGGGCAGCGCGTCGGACTGAATTCGCTGGTCTACAGCGAGTCCGAGATCGAGCGCATCGCGCGCACCGCCTTCGAGATCGCCATGAAGCGCGGCAAGCGCCTGTGCTCGGTCGACAAGGCCAACGTGCTCGAGTGCACGGAGCTGTGGCGCGAGGTCGTCACCGAGGTCGGCCGCGACTTCCCCGAGGTCGAGCTCAGCCACATGTACGTCGACAACGCGGCCATGCAGCTGGTGCGCGCGCCCAAGCAGTTCGACGTCATGGTCACCACCAACATGTTCGGCGACATACTGTCCGACTGCGCGGCGATGCTGACCGGCTCGATCGGGATGCTGCCTTCGGCGAGCCTGAACGCCGAGGCGCGGGGCATGTACGAACCGATTCATGGCTCGGCGCCGGACATCGCCGGCAAGGGCGTGGCCAACCCGCTGGCGACCATTTTGTCGGTGGCCATGATGCTGCGTTACAGTCTGGGTCAAAGCGAACTGGCGGAGCGCGTGGAGGCGGCGGTGAGCGCGGTGCTCGATCAGGGACTGCGCACCCCCGATATTCATTCAGAGGGCACGCGCAAGGTAGGCACCGGGGCCATGGGCGATGCGGTGGTCGCGGCGCTGCGCGCCTAGCCGTGACGCCGGAGACGGGCTTTTCGCGAGGGACGGGACGCGGATGATGCGGGTCGGATTCGTAGGCTGGCGGGGAATGGTGGGCTCGGTGCTGATGGAGCGCATGCGTGCCGAGCGGGATTTCGAGGCCATCGAGCCGGTGTTCTTCACCACCTCACAGCTCGGCGAGGCCGGGCCGGACGTGGGTAAGCCCACGCCCGCGCTGCAGGACGCCGGCAGCGTCGAGGCCCTGGGCGAGCTCGATGCGATCGTCACCTGCCAGGGCGGCGACTACACCAAGGAGGTCTACCCGCGGCTGCGCGCCGCCGGCTGGGACGGCTACTGGATCGATGCCGCCTCGGCGCTGCGCATGAACGAGGACAGCATCATCATCCTCGACCCGGTGAACCTGGGGGTGATCCGCGGCGGCATAGAGCGCGGCGTGAAGTGCTTCGTCGGCGGCAACTGCACCGTGAGCCTGATGCTGATGGCCCTCGGCGGCCTGTTCGAGCAGGACCTGGTCGAATGGGCGAGCCCGATGACCTACCAGGCCGCCTCGGGCGCCGGGGCCAAGAACATGCGCGAGCTGATCGAGCAGATGGGCGCGGTGCACGCGGTGTCCGCCGAACTGCTCGAGGACCCGGCCAGCGCGATACTGGAACTCGACCGGCGGGTCGCGGACTTCCTGCGCAGCGCCGATTACCCGAGCGCGAACTTCGGCGTGCCGCTGGCCGGCAGCCTGATCCCCTGGATCGACTCCGCGCTGCCGAGCGGCCAGAGCCGCGAGGAGTGGAAGGCCCAGGTCGAGGCCAACAAGATCCTCGGGCGCGGCGATCGCCCGGTGCCGATCGACGGCATCTGCGTGCGCGTCGGCGCCATGCGCTGTCACTCCCAGGCCCTGACCATCAAGCTGCGCAGGGACGTGGCCCTGGCCGAGATCGAGAAGATCATCGCCGCCCACAACGATTGGGTGCGCGTGGTGCCGAACGAGCGCGAGCGCAGCATGCGCGAGCTCACCCCGGCGGCGGTCACCGGTACGCTGGACATCCCCGTCGGGCGGCTGCGCAAGCTGACACTCGGCCCCGAGTACCTGGCGGCCTTCACGGTGGGCGATCAGCTGCTCTGGGGGGCGGCCGAGCCGCTGCGGCGCATGCTCAGGATCCTGCTCGAGCGCTGATCCTGCGGGCCCGCCGGCGCGGGCCGATGCGGCGGGCGGCGGCGAGCGCGCGGCCGGAGCTCGCGCCGGGGGGCGGCGGCAAGGCGACGAGGCCCTTTTCGAGGGCAATCGCAAGCGGGAGCAACGTGGCCGAAATCCGGCAAAAAGGCATTTGTAAAATGGAGTTACATACGTTATATAAAGTCCGTTCTATAAATTCGCGCCTAACTGCGGAGCGCGCAGTGGGGGAGAACTTCAAGGGCCGTTTCCACGCGGCCCGAGCAGGGCGCCCGCGGGAAAAGGGAGTGGCTATGTACCGAAAGCTCTTCGTTGCGCTGGTTTTGGCGGTTCTGCCCATGACCGGCGCCAACGCGCTCGGCCTGGGCGGGATCACGCTCAACTCCAAGCTCAATCAACCCCTCAACGCCGAGATCCGCCTGCTGTCGGTGGAGCCCGGCGACCTGGAGAAGCTGCGGATCTCGCTGGCCAGCCGCGAGGAGTTCGAGCAGGCTGGGCTCGACCGCCCCTTCCTGCTGGCGAGCATGCAGTTCGCCGCCGAGGGCCGAGCCGACGGCAGCTACATCATCCGCGTCACGACCAAGGATGCGTTCCGCGAACCCTTCGTGAGCTTCCTGCTCAAGGTCGAGTGGCCCAACGGGCGGCTGCTGCGCGAGTACACCATGCTGGTCGACCCGCCGGTGCTGACGCGCGAAGTCGCGCCCAGCATCCAGGCGCCAGCGGCCCAGCCGGAGGCCCCGGCGATGGCGCCCGAACCGGGCGTGGCGGTCGGTGCGCGACCGTCTGGCGGCCCGCGGCCCCTGCCGCCGGTGCAGCCGGCCGCAGTGCAGCCGGTGGCGCCGGCCATGGGCAGCGCACCGGGCGAGTACCTGGTCCGTCGCGGCGACAACCTCTACACCATCGCGCGCTCGCTGGCCGACGAGCCCGGCGTGAGCATCGAGCAGGCGATGCTCGCCTACCAGCGCGCGAACCCTGACGCCTTCATCAACGACAACATCAACCTGCTCAAGGAAGGCTACGTACTGCGCACCCCGAGCGCGACCGAGGCCACCGAGCTCGAGCAGGCGGCGGCCATCGCCGCGGTGCGCAGGCAGATGGCGGCCTGGCGAACCTTCAAGCAGGAGGTGGCCGGCACCCCGCCGGCGGCTGCCGGCGCCGGGGTAGCCGCCGCGCCGCAGACGCGCCTGGAGGTGGTCACGCCGCGGGCCGCCGACGGCAGCGCGGTCGCCGGCGCTGGAGAGGGCGAGGCCGGCGCCGCCGTCGAGGGCCTGCAGCGCGATCTGGCGCTCGCCACCGAGGCCGCCGAGGCGCGGCGCCTCGAGAACGAGGATCTCCAGGGCCAGGTCGAGGACCTGGAGAAGCGCCTGGCCGACATGCAGAGCGTGGTGACCGTGAAGGTCGAGGAGCTCGCCGCACTGCAGGCGCGGCTGCGCGAGGCCGGCGTCGATCCGGAGGCGGCTCAGCTCCCGGGTGAGCAGGCGCAGATGCCCGCGACCGAGCCCGAGCAGGCGCGCGAGGGCGAGCAGGCCATGGCCGCGGCCCCGGCCGAGCCGGCGCAGCCCGCACCGCCGCCGGCGGCCGAGGCGACGCCCGCGCCGAGCCCGCAGCCCGAGCCGCAGCCGGTTGCGGCCCAGCAGGCCGAGACGGGCGAGATGGATCCGATGGCCTTCGCCTCGCAGCTGTTCGACACCGTGATGGCCGACCCGATCATGCTCGGCGCGGTCGGCGGCGGCCTCGTGCTGCTGCTGGTGCTGCTGCTGGTGATGGTCCGCCGTCGCCGGGCGGCCGAGGCCGACGACGAGCTCTTCGCGGCGGCCGGACTGGGCGCCGAGGGCGAGGCGCTGGAAGCGGCCGGCGAGGCCGGCGAGGACGAGATGGCCATCGAGGACTTCGCCGAGGCCCTGGAGGGCGAGGAGGCCGAGGAGGGCGAGAAGAGCGGCGTGGAGCAGGTCATCGCCGAGGCCGACGTCTACCTCGCCTACGGGCGCTACCAGCAGGCCGAGGAGCTGATCGGCACCGCGCTCAAGGAGCACCCGCGGCGGCTCGACCTCAAGTCCAAGCTGCTCGAGGTTCACTTCGCCACCCGCGACAAGGAGGCCTTCGAGATCCTCGCGGCCGACATCCACGACGATCTGCAGGAGGGCGGCGGCGCGGAGTGGGACAAGTATCTGCTGATGGGGCGCGATCTGTGCCCGAACAACCCGCTGTTCGCCGAGACCTCGGACACCAGCGCCCTCGGGGTGCCCGTGACCACCGGGGTGCCGAGCGGCGCGCTCGACACCGGCATTCAGTTCGATCCCTTCGCCGATGACGAAGGCCCGGCCCAGGAAACGCCGGCGCGCGAAAAGCCCAGCTACGAGGGTGGGATGGATTTCGAGGCCACCGCCAAGGGCGACGAGACCCGTCAGATGGCCGCCGAGGAGACCGCCGAGGATGACGGGCTGGATTTCGATTTCGACTTCGGCGAGGAGGAAGGTGCCGAGGTCGAAAGCGAGGGCGAACCCTCGGGGATGCTCGAGGTCGAGCTCACCCGCGGCGACGATGCCGACCTGTCGCTGGCCTTCCCGGCGCCTGACCTGGAGGAGGGCGACGAGGAGGACGAGTCCCTGGACTTCGACTTCGCCGAGACCGCCAAGGGCGGCGACGCCGGGACTGAGGAGAAAGACGAGGAGGAATTCGACCTCGAGCTGCACACCATCGAGACCCAGGCGGTGGACGTCGGCGCCGAGGCCGGCGAGGAGAAGGCAGAGACCGCGGCCGAGGACGAGGAGCCGGGGCGGGCCTCCATGGCCGATGACAAGGACTTCTCGATCGAGTGGGACATCACCGGCATGGGCGCCGAGGGCGAGGAGGACAAGGGCTCCGAGTCGATCAATGACCTGGAGGAGACGGCGGTGCTCGATTTCCGCGAGGTGCCGCTCGACGACGAGTCCTCCGACGCCGACATGGTGGCGACCAAGCTCGACCTGGCCAAGGCCTACATGGACATGGGTGACGCCGAGGGCGCGCGCAACATCCTCGACGAGGTGGTCAAGGAGGGCTCGGAGGCGCAGCGCAAGGAGGCCCAGCAGCTGATCTCGTCCCTGTAGACGGGCGCCGCCCGCCGACCGCGGCTCCCGCCGCGACGGCCGGGCGCGAAGACGAGGGCGAACCAAAGGGGAGGGTCGATCCGGCCCTCCTTTTTCTTTTCCAGCGATGGCGAGCAAACATTCCCGGCCGGATACCGAGACCGCCCCGCGGCGCTACGCCGCCGGCGTGGAGTACGACGGCAGCGCCTTCAGCGGCTGGCAGCGCCAGGACGGCGAGCGCACGGTGCAGGGGGCGCTGGAGGCCGCCCTCGGTCAGGTCGCCGATCAGCCCGTCGAGCTCGTCTGCGCCGGTCGCACAGACGCCGGGGTGCACGCGCTCGCCCAGGTGGTGCACTTCGACAGCGCCGCGGAGCGCTCGCCGCGCTCCTGGCTGCTCGGCACCAACTCCAACCTCGTCCCCGATGTGGCCATGCGCTGGGTGCTGCCGGTCAGCGCTGAGTTCCATGCCCGCTTTCGCGCCCAGCGCCGCGACTATCGTTACCTGATCCTCAGCCGCCCGACCCGCCCCGCCCTCGGCCGGCACCGCTGCTGCTGGACGCACCGCACCCTAGATGTGCGACGGATGGCGCGCGCGGCGCGCTACCTGCTCGGCGAGCACGACTTCTCCTCCTATCGCGCGATCGCCTGTCAGGCGCGCAACCCGGTGCGCACCGTCTACCGGCTCGAGGTGCGCCGCGCCGGCGAGCTGATCGCCGTCGAGATCAGCGCCAACGGTTTCCTTCATCACATGGTGCGCAACATCGCCGGGGTGCTGATGGCGATCGGCCGCGGGGATCACCCGCCGCGCTGGGCGCGCGCGGTGCTGGAGCACCGCGACCGTACCCTAGGCGGGGTGACGGCCCCCGCCCAGGGGCTCTACCTCACCGGCGTGCACTACCCCGCAGAATTTGGACTGCCCCCGCCGGCGGGCGCGCTTTGGCCGCGCGGCGGTTTTTGGTAGGCTCTGCCTCCCTGCCAGCCGACCGCCTTTCGCTGCCCCGACGTGCCCACCCGAGTGAAGATCTGCGGCATCACGCGCGGGCAGGACGCGCGCGCGGCGGCGGCGAGCGGCGCGGCCGCCATCGGCCTGGTGTTCTACGCCCAGAGCCCGCGGGCCGTGACGATCGAGCAGGCGCGCGGGATCGTCATGGACCTGCCGCCGTTCGTCGGCACGGTGGGCCTGTTCGTGAACGCGGAGCCGGCCTGGGTGCGCGAGGTCCTGGCGGCGGCCAGGATCGACCTGCTGCAGTTCCACGGCGACGAGTCGCCGGAGTACTGCGCGGCTTTTGGGTGTCCCTATCTCAAGGCGCTGCGCGTGCGCCCGGGGCTGGATCTGGCGCGCGAGGCACAGCGCTTCGCCGCCGCGGCGGGCCTCCTGCTGGATGCCTACGACCCAGAGCGTTTCGGCGGCACCGGGCGGCGCCTCGACTGGCAGGGGCTGCCGGGCGAGCTCGGCCGGCCGCTGGTGCTGGCCGGCGGGCTGACACCGGAGAACGTCGGCCAGGCCATACGCGCGGTGCGCCCTTACGCCGTGGACGTCAGCGGGGGGGTGGAATCAGTGCCCGGGATCAAGGACCCGGGCCGGATCGAGGCCTTTGTTCAGGGAGTGCGTGATGCAGACAGCGATTGACCCGGCTACCCGGCTTCCGGATGCCGGTGGACACTTCGGCCCCTACGGGGGGCGGTTCGTATCCGAGACCTTGATGGCGCCGCTCGAGGCGCTGTCGGCGGCCTACGCGAGCGTGCGCGAAGACGCGGAATTCCACGCCGAGCTGGCGGCCGACTTCGCCAACTACGTCGGGCGCCCCTCGCCCCTGTACCTGGCCGAGCGCTGGACGCGCGAGGTCGGCGGAGCGCGCCTCTACCTAAAGCGCGAGGACCTCAACCACACCGGCGCGCACAAGGTGAACAACTGCATCGGCCAGGCGCTGCTCGCGCGGCGCATGGGCAAGACGCGCATCATCGCCGAGACCGGGGCCGGTCAGCACGGGGTGGCCACCGCCACCGTGGCCGCGCGCATGGGGCTCGAGTGCGTGGTCTACATGGGCGCCGAGGACATCAAGCGCCAGGCCATCAACGTCTACCGCATGCGCCTGCTCGGGGCGTCGGTGGTCTCCGTGGAGTCGGGCTCGCGCACCCTCAAGGACGCGCTCAACGAGGCGATGCGCGACTGGGTGACCAACGTCGACGACACCTTCTACATCATCGGCACGGTGGCCGGGCCCCATCCCTACCCGATGATGGTGCGCGACTTCCAGTCGGTGATCGGGCGCGAGACCCGGGCCCAGATCCTCGAGCGCGAGGGCCGCCTGCCCGATGCGCTGGTCGCCTGCGTCGGCGGCGGCTCCAACGCCATCGGGCTGTTTCACCCCTTCCTCGACGAGGCCGGCGTCGCGCTGATCGGCGTCGAGGCCGCCGGCGAGGGCCTGGCGAGCGGGCGTCACGCCGCGCCCCTGTGCGCGGGCCGGCCCGGCGTGCTGCACGGCAACCGCACCTACCTGATGGAGAACCCCGACGGCCAGATCATCGAG